>JACDEG010000271.1 GCA_013816505.1 Pyrinomonadaceae bacterium
GGTCCTAATAGCCCCAGAGCCAAGGTAAAACCTGCCTACACTGGGTGTCAATATCTTTTTAACAAATCGGTCAGTCCGGTCAAGTTAACCGATCTCGTTCAGTTATTTTGATTGATCGAGCCTGACAAAAATTACTTCCAGAAATCTCACGCCGCCCACTTTCCCTTTCTCAAGCATCGCCCGTTTTAAACATAAGCCTTGCCACTGCCGTGGGCAGCTTAATCGCCGCTTTACCAGCGGCCTTCGGTGTCTCGAAATTGGAAGGCCATTAACAAGGAAGGTACTGATGCAGGCTCCTAAGTGTCCCTTGACCACCACTACCTTCCGGCTACTGGCCCTCTCGTTCACTGCGTCCTTAATCACAGGCTCTGCCTTGACACGCCACGCTGGCGCCCAATCTAAAAAGACTTTACCGGGTGGCGGAGCCGCCGCGCCAGCCTACGACCGAGACCCAGCTCTATTCGTCGCTTGCCAGACATGCGAGGCGAGCAATTTCTCTTTTCTTCATGAGCGCCTTGATGGTCAGTTCGCGTTACGGCGGAATGCACCCCGGTATGCTCAATACCGCTCACACGTTGCCATCAGGTTCGATCTCTCATATAATTGGAACTGGAAAGTAGTTTCAATTATGAATACTGATCCCAGAAACGTCGAACTCAAAGCCGGGCAAGTCGCCGCCGTGCTTGACCTTAATCCTAAGTGGCTTCAGAACACGGTTGATGCCGGCCACGTGCGTTCTTCAGCCACCGGGCAGGGACGTGGCAGCACCCGCCTATACACTTTCGCCGACATCGTTCAGCTACGCTTGCTCGCCATCCTTGTTGATTCTTATGGGCTAGAGCGAGGACGCGCCGCTCGCGTGCTCGCAGAAGTATGGAATGAACAACAGTTCCGGCGTAAGCAAACACTCGTGCTTGAGCTACTCGCCAAACCCAACGGCGGGGGGATCAATCTCGAACCGATCAAACTGCCACTCGCGCAGATCGTCAAAGCGACTGAACAGCGTATCACTCAGGTACTAGAGAGCTACCGCGAAGGCAAACGCGGACGCCCCCCTGGATGGTCAAAGCAGATGCAAGAAGCACTAGCTGATGCTTCCGATCACCTACAAACCGTAAGTGACGAGCAGATTACGCAAGCTACGAGTGCCTACCGCGCCGCAAGACGCTCGCGACGACAACGCTCCACCGCGAAACAGAGACCGGCGAGTGGCAAACGCTGATGCCTGGTCGTCGTCGTCGCAAGCTGCGCTTGGTGGTTGACACCAACGTGGTGGTGCGCGGCATACGCGCATTTCGGCAGCAACCACCTGAACCACTTACGTCGGAGTTACGCCTCATCCTCGGCTGGGTCGAAGATGAAGAATTGTTCAAGCGGTTACTGAGCGATACGATTCTCGACGAATATCGCGAAGTGCTCAGACGCTTGCGTGTTCCGTCATCTGTCGTCGGGCGCGTTGTCAATTTACTGCGTCAAGGCGGAACGCTCATCGAAATACATGAGCAAGGATCATTTTCGCCGGATGCCGATGATGATCCGTTCTATCACTGCGCGATAGATGGCGATGGCGATCTTATCGTTACAGATAACACGCGCGACTTTCCGCCCCTTGAATATAGGAAGCGACCAAAGATCATTACACCTGCCGAAGCCGTCAAACAGATTTTCTAATAACCGGTCATATGTTTAGCGTGTGGTGTATTGCCTCGATAACCGCTCTTGCCGCATCTCCCACGGGTGTTTGGAACCCATCGCGAGCGGGCGGATTGTGTGACTGCCATGTCGCCCGTTGATTGTGTTTAGGGTCGTTGTCGTAGTGCGACAGCATTTCGCGGTCAATGGTCTGTACACAGATCAGCTACGCCACATGCTCTCGTAAGTATAACCTGATGCGCTCAAGTTCCTTCTCTACCTGTGCGCCATGTCGTGCGGCATCAACTAGATGACCCTCTTCGCCCATCCGCTCTAACTCTCTGAGCGGCTCGCTGATCGCCATCATGCCCATCGTTTCACTGCTGCCAGCGCAGGTGTGCGCGATGCGATTCACTTCAATCGGCGCGTTCATTTCAATTGCTGACTTCAACTTCTCAATATCTTTGGATATCTGTTGAAGATAAATCTCAACCAGTTCATGCAAAAGCTCGTCATCGCCATCTGCAACCTCTGATAAGCGCTTCACATCGACAATCGCGGAATCCCGTTCTGAAGCAGAACCGTTGTTTGCCATCGCTACATGAGGAGAATCTGAAAGCCAGTGATCTAGCATCGCGTGTAGATCCTCGGATCTCACCGGCTTAGAAATATAGTCGTTCATTCCTGCCGCCAGACATCTCTCCAGATCGCCCTGCATCGCGCTGGCCGTCATCGCAATGATCGGTGTGTGCCTGGACTGCCCTTCGCTTTGACGGATTGCTGCCGTCGCCTCGTACCCATCCATCTCCGGCATCTGGCAGTCCATCAAGACAAGGTCGTATGGAATTCTTGTCAAGGCTTCAACCGCCTCAAGCCCGTTAGCCACAACATCGGCACGATAGTTTAATTTCTCAAGCTGACGCACCGCAACTTTCTGGTTCACGATGTTATCTTCAGCGACCAAGATGAGTTTGCGCGCCGTGGTTTTATGCTCTTTCAAGGTGTGGCGCGTCACCAGCGTAGTGGGAGTGTTCGATTGTAAAGTTGTGAGACCGAACCTATCCAAGACGGTGACGAGGCAGTCGAAGAGTTGCGATTGGCGGACCGGCTTGGTCAGATAAGCCGCAATGCCGATTTCGCGTGCGACCTGTCCGTCCCCGCGCTGGCCGAAGGAGGGCATCAGCACCAACGGGACCGCAGCAATGCTTGCCTCGGCCTTGATGATGCGGGCCAACTCGAAGCCATTCATGCCTAACATGTGCATGTCCAGTAGCACAATATCGTATGGCTCATGCTGTGCCGCCGCGGCGCGCAACAGTTCAAGTGCGCGATCACCATCCTCCGCCTCTGAGGGAATCAGTTTCCAGGACGCAGTTTGATGAATCAGAATCTTGCGGTTGGTCGCGTTGTCGTCAACAATGAGCACACGCAAACCATCGAGATTGATAGGAGGCACGGGTACTGCTTGGGAAGCGGGAGGTTGTTTCTCCAACCGCACTGTGAACCAGAAAGTCGAGCCCATCCCCGGTGCGCTTTCGATACCGATTTCACCGTCCATCAGTTCCACCAGTTGCTTGGAAATCACCAGCCCTAATCCCGTGCCGCCGTACTTTCGTGTGGTTGATCCGTCGGCTTGAACAAAAGCCTGGAAGAGGCGTCCCTGTGCCGCCTCCGAGATACCGATGCCCGTATCAGTCACTGAAAAGCGTACAGTGACGTGGGAGTCTGTTTCAGTCTCTTTCGTCGCACGCACAATGACTTCGCCCCGCTCAGTGAACTTCACCGCATTGCTAACAAGATTAGTGAGGACCTGCCGGAGCCTGCCGGGATCACCGCGCAAGCCGGTCGGCACACCCGCATAGACGAGCGAGGCTAACTCGATCCCTTTGGCGTGCGTCCGCTCGGCGAGTAGTTCAACCGCGCCTTCGACGACATGACGAAGATCGAAGTCGAGCGTCTCGAAATGCAGCTTCCCAGCATCGATCTTCGAGAAGTCGAGAATGTCATTGATCACGGTCAAGAGCGAGTCGGCACTTGAGCGGATCGTCTCAGCATAGTCGCGCTGCTCGGCGGTCAACGCAGTGTCGAGTATGAGACCCGTCATCCCAATGACACCGTTCATCGGCGTGCGAATCTCGTGGCTCATATTGGCTAAGAACTCCGACTTCAACCGCCCTGATTCCAATGCGGCGTCGCGCGCCTGTTCAAGTTCAGACTCGATCCACTTCTGCTCGGTAATGTCCTGTGCAGTCCCAAACATCTTAACCGGATTGCCAGCCTGATCAACGATAACTTTTCCCTCTGCATGGATTGCCCGCTCGCCCCCGTCGGGATGGAGGGCGCGGTGGTCATAGCTGTGAAACTCTTTATCGTGAAGGGACTTCCCGATTCTTTCCGAAACAAACTCTCGGTCGTCGGGATGAACGTGGCTCAGGTACGCCTGATAGGTCGCGCCAAATTCTTGTGGCTTGAGACCGAACATACGGAAAAGCTCATCGGACCAAGTTACCTTATTCTCGTTAATATCCCACTCCCAATTGCCAAGGTGGGCAATTTGCTGCGCCTCAGCGAGTTTCATCTCGTTCTTTTTAAGTTCTTCCTCGATCCGTGTGCGCTCGGTGATTTCATCCCGCAATGCTTCGTTGGTCTTTTGGAATTTGGCGTTGGATTGCGTGAGTTCGGCGGTACGCGCGCCGATTTTGGTCTCCAACTCTTTATTGCTACGCTTCAAGTGCCTGACGCGCAACAGGGATAATCCGACCCCGATGAGAATGACCGCCAACGCACACAGAGCATAGAACCAATAGGTTTGATAGAAATGGGGTGCTAGATAGAATTCAAGCGAAGCACCAACCTCATTCCACACCCCGTCGTTGTTGGAGGCTATAACTCTAAATCTATAGTTGCCCGGCGGGATGTTGGTGTAATAAGCAACCCGTCGTGGGCCGGCGTCAATCCAGTCCTTGTCGAAGCCTTCGAGTTTGTATCTGAACTTAACCTTCTCCGGCGCGAGCAAGCTGAGGCCGGTGTAGTGAAACTCAAACTTCTCCTGGCCCGGGGGCAGTTGTATTCTCTCATTCAGGTCGATGGCCTGGTCATTGACCAAGGCTTGCTCAATGATCACCGGCGGGGGCAGTTCATTGGTCTTAACCTTCTGCGGATCGATCATGGCCATCCCTTTGATGGTCGGGAACCAGAGTCTCCCATCCCGGCTCTTCCACCCCATCGGTTGGGCGCCGCCGTTGCCCTGGCTGCTCTTCATACCATCGGCTTTGCCATAAGCGATCGAAGTAATCGTCCGGCTCTTCCCCCGGGCAAAGTCGTCCATCTCCTGCTTGCTGACACGGAAAATGCCGCGCGAACTGTTCATCCAGAGGTTGCCCTGCCCATCCTCGAGAATCTGCCAGATCAGATCGTCGAACAGGCCGTCTCTGGTTGTGTAGGCGGTCACGCGCCCATCCTTCAGCCGGTTGAGTCCACCACCAAGAGTTCCAATCCAGAGGCTCCCCTGCTGGTCTTCATAGAGCGACCTCACGATGTCGCTCGAAAGCCCTTCCCTGGTGGTGAAAGTGGTAAACTTCTCATCCTTCAACCGGGCAAGTCCGCCGCTGTTAGTGCCGATCCAGAGGCTCCCTTCGCGGTCTTCATGGATCACCCTCACTCCAACATCAGGGAGGCCATCTTTCGTCGTATAGGCGGTGAATTTCCCGTCTTTCAGCCGGTTGAGTCCACCACCAAAAGTTCCAATCCAGAGGCTCCCGTCCCGGCCTTCATGAAGCGCCCACACCATGTCGTTAGCCAGGCCATCTTTCGTCGTGTAGGTCGTAAATTTCCCATCCTTCAGCCGGTTGAGTCCGCCGCCGGTGCCGATCCAGAGGCTGCTGTCGCGGCCCTCGTGGAGTGACCACACAAAGTCGTTAGCCAGGCCATCTTTCGTCGTATAGGCAGTGAATTTCCCGTCCTTCAGCCGGTTGAGTCCACTACCCTCGGTCCCGATCCAGAGGTTTCCTGCATGGTCTTCATAAATGGGAAAGACCACGTCGCTCGAGAGTCCCTCATTGGTGGTGAAAGTGGTAAATTTTCCGTCCTTCAAACGGTTCAGCCCGCCGCTATGAGTGCCGACCCAGAGGCTCCCTTCGCGGTCTTCATAGAGACACCTCACTCCGGCGTCAGAGAGTCCCTCTTTGATGGTGAAGGCAGTAAATCTCCCATCCTGCCACCGATTCAGCCCGCCGCCATAGGTGCCCACCCAGAGATTGCCGTCGCGATCCTCATGGATTGAGAAGACTGCGTTGCTGGAAAGTCCTTCTTTCTTCGTGTAGGTGGTAAATTTCCCGTCTTTCAAACGGTTCAGCCCGCCATCATAGGTGCCGATCCAGAGACTCCCCTGTCGGTCTTCATAGATAGACAAGACAATATTGCTCGCCAGCCCGTCCTGCTTCGTAAAGGTAGTAAATTTTCCGGCTGTTCGCCGGCTCAACCCGCCACCGTCTGTGCCAACCCAGAGGTTCCCTTCATGGTCTTCATAGATCGCCTTCACAAAGTTGTGAGACAGCCCGTCTTTGGTAGTAAACGTAGTAAACTTTCCATCCCGCAATCGGCTCAACCCGCCGCCATGGGTGCCGATCCAGAGGTTCCGCTCCCGATCCTCATAGATCGCATAGACCACATCATGAGCCAGGCCCTCTTTAGTGGTGTAGGTGGTGAATTCCCCGTTCTTCAGTCGCATCAGCCCGCCGCCGTAGGTCCCGATCCAGAGACTGCCATTGCGGTCCGCGAGGAGCGCCATCACATTGTTGTTTTTGATGACCGCCGTGTTCCCCTGGTTGAAGACGGTGAAGCGGACGCCATCGAAGCGGACGAGTCCGGCCTGAGTGCCGAGCCAAAGATAGCCGTCGCGGGTCTGGGCGATCGCCTTGACGGAATTCTGCGGCAGGCCATCCTCGGTTTGCCAAACATCATGACCATATTGTGTGATAGCTTTCTCAGGATCGAGAGCGAGGGCCGTCCCACTTAAGAGTAGTACCGTCACAAGCCAGCTTGTTACGCATATGGTTGCAATGCGCGTCTTCAAAGCAATATTGTTCATAATTACGTCTTAATGTCGACCGAGAACCCTTGCACATTTGCACGGCTCCCGGTTAGTTGCTTGGTATATCTCGTGCTTCTGGCTAACCCCTTTGCAGGAGCTTCTAGCACCTTGCGCATCTTAATCACCAGAGAGTCCGGCATGGATGGCTTCTCCAAAAATGCGATGCCTGCATCCAACACACCAGGTAGATCATGTGCATGTTGGGGCGACGCTGCCAACCGTTCAGCCAACTTCCGCCCTCTTATCTGTGACATCATCACAGCAGTCGGGAGCAAATAAATTGATCTGCTCAAGGAACATTCTTGATTATCTTTATTGAGTTTGCCGAAATGCCAGTGAAAGTATGTATCATCAAGAGCATCGGCGTTCTCGAACCGTCTGTCGTAGCCTTCCTCACCCTCGCGCAACATATTCTCGACCGGCTTACAATGAGCAGTTCCCTCATTCAGTTTCTCATTAACCTGAGCTTGAAAAGTGAGATCTTCGAATGACTGTTCAGAGGGGTCAATGAACTGGTAATGATGAAGGATTTCAAGCATGGCTACTTCATCGCTTAACAGTGATGCTTTCATTTTACTCTTAGCGGGTAAATGCCCCGCAGCTTGCTGCGAATGTTCGCCTGCTATCCGCAATACTCCGCAGCTTGCTGCGGCGAAAATTTATTGACTTTTTATTCGAGAGAATGCCGATCCCTCGTTGCGGTCTTGAAGTGGTCTTCTGCGGTAGAATGGCTGATTTACTATGGTGTAATTTTAAGCCGGAACGATTGACAGAGTAATCATTTCAAGGTGGAGGCTAAGAGCAGCAGTGAGCAGAGCCATCTATCTTCTGATAGAGGCTTGTATATATTAGTCTAATGGATTGCGTTTATACAACTATTTTGATTAATGGTGCAGGGCTTTTGCAAATTCGGAAGTGATCAAAGTTACTTGACAAAAAAGGGTAATGGTTCAATCAGGGGAGACAAGCGCGAGATTGTAGTAATGCAGAAACAAGCGCAGACAAATCTCCTGCATCTCTTCTGACTTGGAAAAGGATAAGGTCTTTCTGACAAAGCGTCCGAGCCGTTGCCGCAACGTGTTGTTCCACCGCTCGACATGGGCAGTCAAGCCGGACTCTTTGCCAGCGGCGGTGTGCTGCTCGAAGGGGATCACCAGTTGGTACGCTTCCCAGAAATCACTGTAGCAATGACCGCGTTTGTAAGCAGCAGGGATGCGCTCCCACAGTTGTTGACAAGTGGCTTGGCTGCGATCACCGATGACGTAGGCCACGACTTGGCGAGTCGCGCGACACAGCGCAATCCAAATTCAACGCTGGCGCGTCTTTTTCAGGACAAATGACCATAACTCGTCTAACTCGAGTGCCGTCGCCTCAACGTCGTCCGCCGCTGGCGCGATGAGCGTGGCGGCCAGTTCCGGCAGCGTCGCCGCTTTTTTTTAACCAGCCGGCGACCGTGTTTCTATAGCTTTCAAGAAAAAGTTATGGCTCATGTACCGACAGACTGCGAATCAGTATAGACTTCAGTCATGATTGACTTTCCGATAGACGACCTGCTGGATGAAGCAGCTTGCCTGACTTGGATCGAGAAATACCTTCATCCACAAGGGCTGAGATGTCCCCACTG
>JACDEG010000272.1 GCA_013816505.1 Pyrinomonadaceae bacterium
CGACAGCACGGCGAAACATTTCGCGTGCAACAACTCGCTGCGATGAAAGCTGGTCGCACCGGTGGTCGAGTCCGCCCACAATAGCGCGGCACGCTCGACCCCGGCGAGCACATCCAGTTGATGGACTGGTATTAAAGCCTGGCTCTCGCTCACGATTTCAACCCCCAGTGGTTACTCTCAGTTTTTGGTGGATTGGATTATATCACGCTAGTATCGATGCAGATTTGTCAGCTCTTTCAACAGATTATTCTTTACTGAGGTGGCTGCGGTATTGATAATAAGCTCAAAGGTGCGCTTAAAAATTGAATTCGCGAATGATCGATTTCCATCAGTCTCGCGACAAGATTTAGGAGGTCAAACTATATGAAGCTGTGGTTCATTGTTCTTCTGTTTTCTCTGCTGGCGCCGAATGTCACCGCCCAATCGCAACCCCGTGAGGTAGCGTTCATCAACGTCAGCGTCGTCCCGGTGACTTCGGAGCGCATCCTGACGGGGCATACAGTATTAGTGCGCGGCGATAGGATCGTGAGCATTGGCCCGTCCGCAAAGGTTAAAGTCCCAGACGCCGCGCTCAGAATTGACGGCACGGGAAAGTATCTGATGCCAGGGCTCGCGGAAATGCACGGGCACATCCCGCCGCCTCAATCTCCTTGGGAATACATCGAATCGGTCCTGTGCCTGTACGTCGCAAATGGCATCACCACGGTCCGCGGCATGCAGGGAGCGCCGGGCCAGTTAGACCTGCGCGACAAGGCCAACCGCGGGGAGTTAATGTCCCCTACTCTGTACTTGGCAGGCCCGCCCTTCAGCGGCAGCTCGATCAACTCTCCAGAGCAGGCTGTCGAGCGAGTCAGAGAGCAGAGTCGAGCGGGGTGGGACCTGCTGAAAATTCTTCCTGGTCTCACGCGAAACGAGTACGACGCAATGGCGAGGGCCGCACGTGAAGCGGGCATCAGATTCGCGGGTCATGTTCCCGCCGAGGTCGGGCTGCTTCACGTACTGGAGATGAAGCAGAACACGATTGACCACGTGGACGGGTATATCGAGTATCTGAATGCCGACAATGGCCCGATTGACGAGACTAAACTCGCTGACATTGTGCGCCGAACGAGAGAAGCAGGAACGTGGATGGTGCCTACGATGGCAGTGTGGGAGACACTGATTGGAGTTGCCAGTCTTGAGAAACTTCTCAGCTACCCTGAATTGAGATACATGCCGCCCCAACAAGTGGAGGGTTGGGAGAAGGCTCACCGTGACCGCCTCGGCGCTCCTCAATACGACCGAAAGAAAGCGGAGATGGTCGCGGCCAATCGGAAGCGGACACTGAAGGCGCTCCACGACGGAAGGGTGCGCATGCTGCTCGGCAGCGACGCGCCACAGCAGTACAGCGTGCCGGGCTTCTCCATTCACCGCGAGATGTCGCTGATGCGTGAAAGCGGGATGACACCTTTCGAGATCATCCGTTCGGGAACGAAGAACGTCGGGGACTACTTCAAAGACAAGGATCAGTTTGGGACGGTGGAAATAGGTAAGCGAGCCGACCTGATTCTAATCGAGGGCGACCCGCTAAAGGACATCTCCAATGTCGCCAGGCGCGCCGGGGTGATGGTGCGTGGCCGTTGGCTACCCGAAGTGGAAATACAGAAGAGGCTCGAAAGCATTGCGGACTCTTACCGCAAGGCCCCAAGCAAATAGCCGTCACACGTGGCCGTAAATTTCTGCATCTCGGAAGTCGACTAACAGATGTGATCTTGGAAACTTTCGCGCGTTCGTTAGACTCTTGCAGACCTTCGATGTTTCCCACGCACAAGAAACGGAGGAACCGGGGGTATGGATTCAACGTTCGGCTTGTGTGAACTCTTTATGCGGACTCAAGAGCTTGCTTGCTTTAACGATGCGTTAGGGGTGTTCCGGCTGTTATGCGTGTGCGTGCTGGTAGTCCTTTTCGCTGACCTCGGTTTCGCCCAGACGCGGGGTCCGGCACCGCAGGACGACACGCAAGTGTGGCCCGAAGTGCAAATCACCGTGCCGCTCAATAAGCGGGTGGATTTAACCGTCAACAGTCAGTTGCGCGTTGGGCGCCGCGTCACCGACTTCGTTGACGAGCGTGGCGGGATGGGTCTTGCGATCAAAGCGGGAAAGTACCTGACGCTCGCTCCGAGTTATCTCCACATCGCGACCCAGCCGACGCCGGATCGCAAAGCCTTCGAGAACAGGTTGAGCTTCGCCGCGACGGTGCGCCTGCCAGCGTTCAAGAGTTTCACAGTCACCGACCGTAATCAATTAGAACGGCGATTCCGCACCCCGACTAACTCGACGCGGTATCGCAACCGCTTGCAGGTCGAGCGGGCGGTGAAGATCGGCGGCGCGGACTTCCGCCTCTTCGTGGCCGACGAGGTGTTCTACGATTTGAGCGTCGACAGTTGGACGCGCAACCGGTTCGCGGTCGGGGTCGGCAGGTCGCTGAACAAGTTCTTTAGCACCGATGTGTATTACATGAGGCAGAACGATGGCCGCAGTCGCCCCGGTGACATCCACATCATCGGGTCAGTGCTGAGAGTGCGTCTGTAAGAGCACACGCCCGCGCCGGTTAGCATCACAAGCGGAGCAGTCGCTCACGCAGAATGCGCGACTGCATCCGACTGACCGAGAGTTGTTGACCATCGGCGAGCGTCACGGCGTATGTGCCGCCCGGAAGCGGATTCACGCGTTCGATCATCTCGCGGTTGGCGAGCGTGCCCCGCGACAGACGCAAAAACATCTGCGGGTCTAAACGCGCTTCCAAGTCTTTCAAGCGATAGTTAATCGTGTAGCGTTCGTCTTTGCTCGTCGTGATGTGCAGCAGTTCGCCGTCGGCGATAATAGAAGCGATTGAGCGCGGCGGCAGCAACAGGATTTCGCCGCCCATCCGACGCACTGGGATGCGGTCAAGGTAAGCGCGCGGGGCAAGCTGCTCATATTCGTTGATGGCTGAACACAGGTGCATGGCTTCTTCGCGGCGCACCTCAGTGAAATTATCGGCCTGCTCCAAACGCTCTTGCGCGCGATGTAATGTCTCGCTCAGCCGCGAGCGTTCGACCGGCTTCAGCAGGTAATCAATCGCGTTGAGTTCAAACGCGCGCACGGCGTACTCGTCATACGCGGTGACGAAAGCGACGAGCGGCAAAGCACTCTTTTTCACCAAGCGCACGACTCCCAAGCCATCCACTTCCGGCATCTGCAAATCGAGCAGGGCAAGGTCGGGCTTTTCGCGCTCGATCATCTCAATCGACTCCGTGCCGTTCTCGGCTTCAGCCAAGACCTCGATATTCTCGAACGTCCGCAACATCCTCACCAGGTAAGAGCGCGCCGGACGTTCGTCGTCGGCGACGACGACACGCAACTTATCATTCATTCGATCTTCTCCTCTCCGCCTGCGCCATCGCCGCGACCGCAGCCGCATCATGCTTGCCGTCAATGACACCATCCCCATCGCCTTTAACATTCGGCGTCGCTGTGACGCCCGCGCCGGAACGTGAACGGTTGTTCGGCACGTTTGACCCACGCGCCTGCCGCCGCACGGGAAGGCGCAATTCGACGCGCGCGCCGCACCCGAATTCACTCTCAATCGTCAAACTCCCCGCGTCCCCGCAGCATAGACGCAGACGTTGCTCGACGTTCGCCAAGCCGACGCCCGCCGCGCGCCCCCGCGCCAACTGTGCTGCGCTCGCGCCCGCGCCCGTGTCCTCGACAACGATGGAGAGCATCTTTTGTGCGTCTGCGTTTGACGCCTGCGACGCTCGCCTTTCGCCGCCTTCTTCGCCACCACCGATGATTCTGGCGATGATTCGCACTTCACCCCCCTCTCTACGTGGCGTGATGCCGTGCTTGACGGCGTTTTCGACGATGGGTTGCACGACGAGCGATGGTACAAGTAGTTCCTGTAAATCTTCAGGCACATCGAAGCGCACGCGCAGCCGTCGCTCAAAGCGTGCCCGTTCAATCTCAAGATAAGCTTCGAGCAGACGCACTTCTTCGCCGAGCGTCACCCATTCCTCGTTCGCGCGCAGGACGCGCCGGAGTAAATCGGTCAGGCGCAATAGGGTCGAGAGCGCGCGGTCGGGTGCGGTCTGAATCAGGTAGCCGATAGTCGTCAGCGCGTTGAAGAGGAAGTGCGGGTTGATTTGCGCGCGTAATGCCCTGAGCTGCGCTTCGGTGGCGAGCTTGCTGATCTCCTGCTCGCGCCGCGCCTGCTCGTACCGCTCGACGGTGACGCGCAAAGAGTCAATCCGCCGCGCCATGATTAGTGCGACCGACTCCAGCATTTCGATGTCGTCGGAGAGCAGACGCCGCCCGCCGGCGAGTTCGCCGACCCGTATTTCATAGTGCGGTGCTTCCGCCGTCGGCACATGCACACGCGCGAAGTTGCGATAGGGAAAGGACGGCGGCGAAGTTGACAAGGCAACGACGGCGGGGCCAATCGTCTCCGGCGCGTCGAAGATGACGGTCGTCGACGACGGCTCGCCCGTTTGCGGTTCCTCATTCGCCGTGTCAACACTGTGCCACGTTATATCTTCGGCGGTCAGCGCCGGTCGCAACCGCCCAACCGCATCGTCCAGCAGCGCGGCGGGCGTTTCGCACGTCTGCGCGATGCGCGCAATCTCCGCGCGAAGCTGCTCATAATCAACGCGCCGCAGCACGACCGTGTCAACGAACCACGCCGCCCCGCGTCGCAAGTAAGGCAAGACGAGCGCCACGCCCGCGCATACCGCGAACAGCGCGCCGACAGAGCGCGGGTTGACGAACTGGCTAACGGGCACTCGTGCATCCGCGCCCCCTTCCGGCACGAAGATCAGCGCGTAGCCCATCAGTGAAACCGAGATGACAGCGATGAGTCCGAGCAGCGCGAGCGCTCGCTTCAAGAAAATGTCGGCAAACGCGAAGCGGTAATCCTGATAGAGGATAGCAAGCGCGAGCGGCAAAGAGGCATGATGCCCGACGAGTTCCCAATACCAGCGCCCGCTCGCGCCGTGCGGCGCGCCTCCCGACAAATGCAGGGCGGAAACCGCGAATACCGAGAGCGCCGTCGCCCACACCGCACGCCGCCATCCCGTCTCATTCCGCGTCAGCAACAGCAACCCGCACATCAACAGCAGGAAGCCGACGGTCAGCAAATAGAGCGCAGCGGCTGAAGACGTGCTTCCGTCGGTCAGCGCGCGTTGGAAATGCATTAGTGCTGCAATGGTCGAGAGCAGGTACGCGGCACCGATGAGTGCCCTCCCGACTGCACTCTCATCGCGCCCCGAGCCGACATTACGAATCGCCGAGTGGACGACCGCCGCCGGAAGAAAGCCGAGCGCCGCGACGGAAGCCGCGCTGAGCAACGCCAAAGCCGGAGGCTCGCGCCCTTTGTCGCCGAATTCATACAACCCGTGCGTAAGCAGCGCGCCCGCGTTCCACACCAGACCGAGCAGCGCCGTCAGGAGCGGCAGCGCGTCAAACCCGCTCACGGCATCAAGCGGTGCCGCGCCCTTAACACGCAGACGATGGAACAACTCGAGCCCGCTCGCGCCATGCCTGGATGCTTCGAGCGACCGCAGCGACATCACGAACAGCAGGGCATAGAGCGCCAGCCCTATCGTCCAGCCGAGCAGATTGATAAGAACCGTGATGTTGAGCGTCGACATATAAAGACAAGAAGGCACGAGCGCCGAGGTGGTTACTGTTTACCGCACATGTCTCTGGCGAATTATCGCACGGAGGCTCTGGCTAAAGGCACGCTCGCGCGGTTAGCCGTGCCTTAAAAATCGCCGACGCCTCATTGAGTGACTCATGCGTGCGAAAGACTACGCTTGCATCCCGCCGCTCGCCAGCAATACTCTATGAACTGTTCCGGCACGGCGCTGAACGGTAGCAATCAGCAAATGAACCGTCGCCAATGTGCGTCCGAAGTCCCGAACTCGCAGTATCACGGCGGCAACACGCAGTTCGTCGGGCGCTTCTTTATTAACGACGCGCAAACAATCAGGGGAAGCTATCAACGTCGCCGCGCCGCGGGCTGGGGCAACACATAACTGCGGCTGCATCTCTCGCGGCTCGAACACCTCGAATACATGTTGCTGCATCGCGACGGACGCGGGCAGAGCTTCGTTTATGAGTTGCTCTACAATAGCAGCGGCAAAGACGGCGAGCTGTTCCTGTGCGGCTTGCTCGACATGGACAAGCTTAGACGTGAATACGACACCAACCTGGTGATGGGGTAGCTGGCAACTTGGCGGGGTCAAAACGGCGGGGGTGTGCGGGGTGGCGAAAGCCAGATGGCTAAAGGCGAAGGTGGCGAATCAGCTAACTTCGTTCGTTGAGTTGTAGAGAACTTAATTTACGGAGTATATAAGACAAAGTTACGCCGCCTAACATTTCGAGGGAGATGGACAATCACATACGAGATTTGGCAAAGAAACTCTGGCACTTTCACCAGATGAAACATCAGCTCGAAAAGGCTGAGTCGATCCTCGTGCTTTGTAGTTACGATATGAGGGTGGCCGAGCGAGGCGCTCAGTTGTTTCTGGAAGGCTGGGCTCCGTTACTTATATTTTCGGGTGGGCTCGGAGCGATTACCAGAAGTATGTGGAGTGAACCAGAAGCAGATCAGTTTGCAAAGATCGCCTCGGGTATGGGCGTGCCGGAGGAGAAGATGTTGGTCGAGAACGAATCAACAAACACTGGCGAGAACGTCATATTTACAAAGGCGCTATTAGCAGAGAAGAAGATCAATCCTGGAAAGTTCATCTTGGTGCAAAAGCCGTACATGGAACGCAGAAGCTATGCCACATTCAGAAAGTTTTGGCCTGAAAAAGAAGTCTTCGTCACCTCACCTCAAGTATCGTTTGAAGAATATCTGGATAAGTATACAAACCAGGCGTTATCAAACGATGATGTAGTCAGCATCATGGTGGGAGATTTACAGCGGATCAAAGTGTATCCGGAGAAGGGGTATCAAATCCATCAGGAAATCCCGGATGATGTGTGGTCTGCATACGAAGAGTTAGTCAAAGCTGGATATAACAAGCATCTTGTCAGCTCTTAACTTATAAATACACAGGGACACAACAAAGACTGTAAGTAAAGCGCTGGGCAGAGGGCCGTATAATTCGCCGGTGATCTGCAAATCCGACTTCACTTTCGCGCTCGCTTCGGAGCCCCTATACTAAATGTTGCCATGAATAATATTCGCGCCGCGTCCGTGCAGTTTCAGCATTTGCCAAGTGACAAGCCAGCCAACCTGAACAAGATTCGAGCTTTCGTCGAGAAGGCGGCCGCACGTCAGGTGAAGTTGATCGCATTTCCCGAGATGTGTATTACCGGTTACTGGCACGTCCGAAAGCTATCTCGTGAAGATGTTGATGGGCTGGCTGAGCCTATCCCTTCCGGCCCTTCAACTAGGTTGTTGCTGTCGCTCTCGAGAGAGCATGAGATGACGGTCGGGGCCGGGCTGCTTGAACGAGGGGAGGACGGATCACTGTACAACAGCTACGTCGTCGCGATGCCGGACGGGCGTGCCGCGTGTCATCGTAAGCTCCATGCCTTCGAAGGTCCTTACATGAAGTCGGGCGACGATTACACCGTCTTCGACATACCGGGAGGATGTAGGGTCGGCGTTCTCATCTGTTATGACAACAACATCATCGAGAATGCGCGGATGACTGCGTTGATGGGTGCTGAGATACTGTTGGCCCCTCACCAGACCGGCGGTTGCAGGTCGCGGAGTCCGCGCGCCATGGGGGCGATTGATCCGGTTCTTTGGGAGCGGCGCAGGGAGGACCCCGCCGCGATTGAAGCAGAGCTGAGCGGCCCGAAAGGGCGGGCATGGTTGATGCGCTGGCTACCAGCCCGGGCACATGACAACGGGATGTTTCTGATCTTCAGCAACGGGGTGGGGACGGATGACGACGAGGTACGGACGGGGAACGCGATGATCCTTGACCCGTACGGCGAGATTTTAGTAGAGACGGGTAAAGCTGACGACGACATGGTTGTAGCTGACCTAGACGCAGAGATTCTGGCGACGTCCTCAGGGCGGCGATGGCTGAAGGCGCGACGCCCTGAGTTGTACGCGCCTTTGTCCATTCGCACCGGCAAAGAGCGGGATACGCGCTCTGTCCGATTCGAAGACTGAGGAGGTAACTCTTAGGTATTCTCTCTCTGCACGCAGAAATGTTTAAGTCCGGTAAGGAAGCGACGTTGCCGCCACTCCCTGCCCTAAGCTCGACTTTATCCATTTTTAGAGTGCGAATATCGCGATAGCGTAAGTCTTTTATTTTCAATGTTGGTGATTTTCAAATGTCGTTATTTGCACCGACATTCAAAA
>JACDEG010000273.1 GCA_013816505.1 Pyrinomonadaceae bacterium
ACGTGGTGATGATCGGGTCGCTCTTTGCCGGGACGGAAGAATCACCCGGCGAACTGATTCTGTTTCAGGGTCGTTCGTTCAAAGCCTACCGCGGAATGGGTTCAATCGGCGCGATGCGCGAAGGTTCGCGCGACCGCTACGCGCAGGAATCGACGGATGTCGAATCAAAGCTCGTCCCCGAAGGCATTGAGGGCCGTGTCCCATACAAGGGGACGCTCGCCGACATGGTGACGCAACTGATCGGCGGCCTGCGCGCCGGGATGGGCTACACCGGCTGCCGCACCATCCGCGAGTTTCAAGAGCGGACGCGCTTCGTCCGCATCAGTTCCGCCGGACTCAAAGAGTCGCACGTCCACGATGTCATCATCACCAAGGAAGCGCCGAACTATCGGCTCGAATAGAGGTGACAGGAGTCAGGGGCCGGGGGCTGGTAAGAATCTGAATTTACCGGCCTTCGGCCCCTGACTCCCGACCTCGTTTATCTTCATGTTCACAAAAGTTTTGGTGCTGTCAGCGTCGGCGGGCGCGGGTCATGTGCGCGCCGCCGAAGCCGTCGTGCGCGCGATTGAGGAGATGGGCGCGGCGGAGGAAGTACGCCACGTTGACGCGCTCGAATACACAAACAAATTGTTTCGCCATCTCTACTCGAAGGCTTACGTCGAGATGGTGAACAAGGCGCCGGAGCTTTTGGGCTGGCTCTACGACGCGTTTGATACGCCGTGGAAGAATGAGCGCCGCCGACTCGCGCTCGACAAGCTCAACACGCGCCCGCTCGTCCGCATGTTGAAGCAGTATCAACCCGAAGTCGTCATCTGCACGCACTTTCTTCCGGCGGAAATCATTTCGTGGCTGAAGGCGAAAGAGCGCATCACCGTGCCGCAGGCCATCGTCGTCACCGACTTCGACGTGCATGCGATGTGGCTGTGTCATCACTACGAGCAGTACTTCGTCGCGCTCGACGAGACACGCGTGCATCTTGAAAACTTAGGCATCCCGCCGGAGAAGATTACCGTCTCCGGGATTCCGATTGACCCGCTCTTCGCGCAAGCGAAAGATAAGCGTTCGATGCGCGCCAAGCACGGCCTTGATGTGGAGCGGACGACGATTCTTTTGTCGGCGGGCGGCTTTGGGGTCGGCCCAGTCGAACACATTCTGCAATCGCTCGCCGGACTTCAACACCCGGCGCAAGTCGTCGCCTTGTGCGGGCGCAACGACGATTTGAAACTTCGCGTCGAGCGCCTCGCCGCCGAACTTTCGCCCGGTCACGCGCTCCGCATCAAGGCCGTCGGCTACACGACCGAGATGGACGAATTCATGTCCGCTTCCGACGTGCTGCTTGGCAAGCCGGGCGGCCTCACCACCTCGGAGGCGCTGGCGAAGGGACTGGTCTTCTGTGTCGTCAATCCAATTCCGGGACAGGAAGAACGCAACTCCGATCACCTGCTCGAAGAAGGCGTCGCCATTCGCTGCAACAACCTTCCCGCACTCGCCTACAAAATAGACCGCCTGCTCGACGACCCGGCGCGCGTTGAGACGATGAAAGACAACGCGCGGCGACTCGCCCGCCCCCACGCGGCGCGCGAGATCATCGGTAAACTGCTGGCGCTGCGACAAAGCGATAGCGGATAGCCGGGAGCGCAGCCAAGATGCCTGCGCTCCCGGTAACGCGCGATGTTGATTTAATCGCTCGCGTCGTCGTCAGTGATGTACGCTGTCGCCGTGCGGGTGCGAATGGTGTCGCGCCGTTTTTTTCGAGAGGCTGTTGTAAACGGTTTCGATCCAGCGGTCGGTCTTCATGAAGCCGGTGCCCCAACTGGCCCATTCGGCGGGAAGGCCGGCGGCCTTCGCCTGTTCGAGTGTTTTGCCCGCATCAATCTGCTTACGAATGATGGAGGTCGTCTCGGTCAGCATGCGGTGAAAGGCTTTGAGGTCGTCAATTGTGGCGAGCGCGCCGTGGCCGGGAATGATTTTGACGCCCGCCGTGGCGCGCTTAATCACGTCGCCGACGTTCTTCGTAAAGCCTTCGACGCTGCCGCCGCTGTTGAGGTCGACGAATGGGAAGCGCCCGTTGAAGAACTGGTCGCCCATGTGGACGACGTTGGCCGAGGTGAAGAAGATGACGCTGTCGCCGTCGGTGTGGCCGGCGGGAAAGTGGATGGCGCGAATCTCCTCGCCGTTAAAGTGGACGGAGAGCGCGTCGTCGAACGTGACGACGGGGAGCGCTTCTTTCGGCGACGGCGGGGTGACGTTGCCGCCCGCACCTTTCTGCTCGGTCGAAAGCCGCTTGCGCACATTCGTGTGCGCGATGATGTGCGCTTCCCTGCCGAACTCTTTATTGCTGCCCGTGTGGTCGCCGTGATAGTGCGTGTTGAGGACGAATTTCAACTTGCCCTCGCCGAGTTGTTTGAGCGCCGCGCGAATCTTGTCGGCGAGCGGCGCGAATTGATCGTCCACGATCAGAATACCGTCCGGCCCGACCGAGACACCGATGTTGCCGCCCGCGCCTTCGAGCATGTGGACGTTGCCCGCGACGTGCGTCGTCTTCATCTGCACGCCGGAAAAATCCTGCTGCGCGCGCGCCGGAACCGCGCCGAGACAAATGCTTAGCAGCAAGCCGTAAAAAAGTCGCTTCATCTTTTTCGCTCCTGAGAAAATAGCTGTCAGCTATTAGCTGTCAGCCGTCAGCATTTTATTATTTTCGGGCGTCGCACGCGCGACATGAATAATCCTTCAAAAAATCATTCGCCGTGTGACGGGCGAGCATCGTAGCACAGACTTCGATTTGTGTTATCAACTCAGTGATACTGAGTACCATCCACTCGCAAAGTTATAAAATCGAGTGTCGGCGATGCGCTTTTTTGTCGCACTCTGCGATACATTCAGAGGCATTCCGTTTGCCGATCCGCCTCTTGATATTTCAAGGTATTCAAGATGTCGAAATCCACGATCCGTTTAATCTCTAACCCGAACGCCGGGCACGGCGGCGCGCATCGCGCCCGCGAGGTCGCGCGTTTTTGTGAGCGTCTCAAAGCGCACGGCATCGCGGTCGAAGTCGAACACACAATGGGGCCACACGACGCGACGCGACTGGCGCGGCGCGCGGCTGAGGAGGGCGTGCGTGAAGTGATCGTCTCCGGCGGCGACGGAACAATCAACGAAGCGTTGCAGGGTCTGATCGGGACGGATGTGCGGCTCGCCGTCTGGCCGACAGGGACGGCGAACGTGCTGGCGCGCGAACTCGGCGTGCCGTTTGACGCGGTGGGCGCAGCAGAGGTGGTTCTGCACGGCGCGGCAGAGCGTATCTCCGTCGGGTGCGCGATTGAAGAACAGAGCGGCGCGCGCCGGTACTTCCTGTTGATGGCCGGAATCGGGCTTGATGCGTCGGTGGTCGGGCGCGTCCTGCCAGGGTTGAAACGGCGCGTCGGCGAGGCCGCGTTCTGGTACGCGGGGCTTGAGCATCTCGCACGTTGGCAGCCGGAGCCGTTCACGGTCGAAATCGAAGGACAGAGTTTTCCGGCGACGTTCGCCGCCGTCGGCAAGGCGGCACACTACGGCGGCAACCTCGCGATTACGCCGCGTGCCCGGCTCGACCGGGCCGAGTTCGAAGTGTGTCTCGTCGATTCGCACAGCCGATTGCGCTACCTCTATCTGCTCTCGCACGCGATGCGCGGCGGCGTGACCGACAACTCAACTTCCGTCCGCTTCGTTTGCACGACGCACCTGCGCGCCCACGGTCACGCGCCCGTGCAGGCCGACGGTGAACTGATCGGCCACCTACCGATGACCTTTGAGATCATCCCCGACGCCATCGAGATCGTCACTAACAAGGGATGAAGGATGAGGGATGAGGGATGAATAAAGCAGACCAGAAGACAGCACACAGCATGGACAGAGCCGCTCTGCATCTTCAGTGACCTGTATTCCGTATTCCTTATTCCTGGCTTCATCCCTCATCCCTCATCCCTCCGCCCTCATCCCTTTTTAGTGAGCCACGCGGCGCGGAGGGCGCGGGCTTGGGGCGGCGCGTCTTTCATTTCTTCGATGAAATACTCTACGCGGTCGGGGAGGTCGAGCTTCAGCGTGGCGTTGATCGTCTGGCGCCCGCGGCGCACTGTCATTGGCGCGCCGTCGCCATGCTTGTAAACGTTCAGCGCGCCGCGCCAGGAGAGGCTGGTGACCCCCGTCTTGCCGATTGAAACAATGACATCGCCCTGCCGCAGTCCGGCGCGTTCGGCGGCGGAGTTCTGGCCCACGCCGACGATTAGCGCGCCCTGCCGCTCACGCAAGTCCGTCGTGATGCCGGCGCTGAACGGTTCGCCCGCGGCGGTGCGGCGCACGAGGCGCAGTCCGACCTGCGCAAAGGCTTCTTCGTAGGGCGGCGTCTCAGTCCCGCGGGCGTATCTGTCGAAGAAGTAGGTCATGTCCGTCCCGACGAGTTTCGAAGTAACGCGCGCGAACTCTTCGTTGGTGAAGCCACGCCCCTTGAGGTAGTACGTCGCCTTCGGGCTGCGCACATAGAACTCTTCGTACGCGCGGCGCATCACGTCGTCGAGCGACGCCCGCCCGCCGGTCTTGCCGCGGATCAACAGATCAAGCGCGAGCGCGAGCACCTCACCCTTCGGGTAATAGCTGATCGATGTATTGAGCAGGTTCGTCAGTTGTTCGTTCCCCGAGCGGTCGATGAAGGGCGCGATGATCGACGACTCTTCGGCGCTCGTCAGGCGACTGCCCGGCGCGGTCTCGACGTCGGTGATTGTCTGGGCGAAAGAGTCAAGCAGTCGGCGCTCGTCCCACAGCCCGGCGCGCCTCAGCATCAGGTGGCCGTAATAGTTCGTGATCCCTTCGGCGATCCACAGTCCGCGCGTCACGACCGGCTTCGTAAAGTCCCACGGTCCCAAGCCGACGGGCCGCAGGCGTTTGACATTCCACACATGAAAGAATTCGTGCGCGGCGGTGCCGAGCGCCTCTTCCAAACAGTCCGCGTCGGCGAGCGCGCACGTCTCGATGACCTGCGTCGAGGTGAGGTGCTCCATGCCGTCGCCACGGAGCGCGTCGGGCGCGAAGTGGAACATGAATGTGTATGCGTCAAAGTCCGGCGCGCCCCACATCGCGGTCTCGGCGCGAACGATCTTTTCGACATCGCGGACGAGCGCCGCGCGATTGCCGCCCTCGCTCCCGAATGAATGCACCGCGACGCGGTACAGTTTGCCGTCAACTTTGAACTCGTCGATTGTTAAGTCCGGCGCGATTTCGGTCGGCGTGTC
This sequence comes from Pyrinomonadaceae bacterium, assembly GCA_013816505.1. GTDB lineage: Bacteria > Acidobacteriota > Blastocatellia > Pyrinomonadales > Pyrinomonadaceae > JACDEG01. The sequence goes on from JACDEG010000273.1 coordinate 5,265, forward strand.
AATCAGGATGTCGTAATTCGCGAACTGCCACTCGCGCTGATCGGCGCGCGTCGTGTAGCCGTTGATGATCTTCCAACTGGGCGGTGGTTCAATCGTCAGCTTCACCGGGTCCTGCTTGTGGCCGACGACGTACATAAAGAGCGACGCGCCGTTGTAGTTCGCGTGCCGTTCGTCGAGTTGCGAGAACGTCCCCGATAGATCATCGCCGAAAACTTTATACCGGAGAGTTAGTCTCTTCGAACCGTTCATGGGGACGCGCCACGTTTGCGTGTCAATCCTCGTCGCATAAAATCCCGCAGCATCACAGCGCTCTCCGAAACGACAGTCGGGCGTGGCGTAAACCTCCTGCACGTTCTTCGCAAACTCGAAGACGCCGTAGCGCCCCGGCGACCAGCGCGGCATCTGGAACTCGATGAACTCCTCGACCTTGTTCAATTCGACCTCGACGCGCACCTCGAAGAGATGAGATTTTGGGTTCGGCATCGCCACGTGGTACGCGATGCGGTAAGCGTCCTCGCCAATTTGATTCTGACGAGTGGCCGCAGCCTTCGTCACGGACGGTGCGACGGCGAACAGCGCGCAGGCGACGATCATCCGAAGAACGGCGCGGCGAAAATAAATGGGCATGAACGACTCCGTGATTGCCAGACGTGGGGTTGACTTGGTGAAATATCAAAACGCGGGAGATTATCTGCGGAGCCAACAGCGGGTGTCAAAACCGGGTTGCTTGACGACCGGCGAGTGTGTCGGCTAAACCACATGATGAAGGTTGGAACAAATTACGAACATGACAGAACGTCTTTATTATTCAGATTCGCACCTGACAAACTTCAACGCGCGCGTCGTCGCCGTCGCCGATGATGCGCAGGGTCGCCCCGCCGTCACGCTCAACCGCACCGCGTTCTATCCGACCGGCGGCGGCCAGCCGAGCGATATAGGAACACTCGGCGCGGCGCGCGTCGTCGAATGCGTCGACCTCGGAGCGGACGGCGTGCGGCATGTGATCGAAGGGGATGTGCCCGCCATCGGAGCGGAGGTCGCGGGCTCAATCGATTGGCCGCGCCGCCTCGACCACCTTCAGCAACACACCGCGCAGCACATTCTCTCGCAGTCGTTGATCGAACTTTTCAACGCCGAGACGCGCGGCTTCCGCATCATGGAGCGCGCCTCTGAAATAGACGTGGCATTGACTGACCCTTCTGACGAACGGATCGAGCGCGCCGTCGACCTCGCCAACCGGATCGTCTGGGAAGACCGCTCCATCCGCGTCCGACACGTCACGACGGAGCAGGCCGCCGCGCTACCCTTGCGCAAAGAACCGACGCGCGCCGGCACTCTGCGCGTGATCGAGATCGAAGGCTTCGACTTAAACGCCTGCGGCGGCACGCACGCCCGACGCACCGGCGAAGTCGGCATCATCGCGGTGTCACGTTGGGAGCGCGCCAAGGGCATGACGCGCATCGAGTTCGTCGCCGGCGGGCGGGCGCTCACTGACTACCGCCACGCGAACCGAACCGCGCGCGACGTAGCGGCAATCTTCAGCGTCGCGCGCGATGAATCACCTGCTTCAGTCGCCCGCCTCTTAGAAGAAAACAAAACCTTACTGCGCCGCACACGCGCCCTCGAAGAAATCGCCGCGCGCGTCGAAGCTGAAGAGATCATCAACGCCGACTCAGTCCGGCACCACGACGGCTCACGAATCGTGACGCCCATCTTCGACGGTCGCGACGCCGAATCCTTAAAGCGCCTGGCACTGGCGTTGGCGGCGCACCCACGCACCGTCGCCATCCTCGGCTCGCGCGACGGCGATCATTCACGACTCGCCTTCGCGCGCTCGGTGGACGCCGGCGGCGACATGGGCGCGCTGATGCGCGAAGCCTGCGCCATGCTCGACGGGCGCGGCGGCGGACGCCCCGACACAGCGCAGGGCGGCGGGCGCCACACTGAAAAGCTGGAGGCCGCAATCGAGGCCGCCACGCGACGATTACTCAACGCGCCAGACGCGCACGCGCCCGCCCGCGCGCCTGCTGAGTGTAACCGGAAGTAGTCGGTAACGAAAAAAAGAGGCAATGTCTTTGAACCTCTGTAAACTGGAGCTTGCGAAAGACAACCAGTTAGAGGAGGACATTGCCATGCAGGAAATTTACACTGAGTTTATCCGACAAGCCAGCCAAGAACTTGCAACCTTGCTCTTATCGAATGTGCCCGCGGAGCAGTTAGAGCAAGTTCAATACAAAGACCAAGAGGCCAAAGCAATCTTGACACTGGTCGGGCAAGCAGCGATGCGGGTGGTCTTTTCAACTTTAGCCGAAAGAGTGACCGCCGAAGCCAAACGCGAAGGCTTCACCGTCGAGCGGCGTCCACGAATCAGAGTTGATGTGGTGTTCGGAGCAATCGAGATTGAGTCGCCTTATTTGTGGCGCAAAGGCGGGGGGTGTCGTCCTGTGAAAGAGCGACTGAAAGTTGAACATGCGACCCGCACACCGGCGGTTGAGAGAGCCTTGTCAGATTTTGGAGCGGAAGAAAGCTATGCCCAAGCGGCCGTGAGATTTGCGGAACATTACGGCTTCCGTGTCGGCGCAAGCAATCTGGGGCGGGTGGTCGAAGAGGTGGCACGAGAGGCCGAGAGTTATCTGGCAGCGAAGTTGGAAGCAGCCGAAGCTGAGTATGAGTTACCGGCGGCGGTGCGCCGTGGGGTGTCAGAGTTATTGGTTGAGTTGGATGGTTGCGAGATACGGACAGTCACGTGTGAGAGCCTCAGAGATGCCACCACGAAGAAGATAACTAAGCGCGTGAGAGAACTCGAATGGCGCGAAGTGCGCGTCGGGTTGGCTGGACGCATCGGTAGTGCCACACGAACTTTTGTGGCTCGGCTGGGGAGTTACGCGCAAGTAGGTCAAGAATTGTTTCGTGCCGCCATCATCGAAGGCTTGTCGCCAGTGACGACAGTGATTGGCGTCGCCGATGGCGGCCAAGGCTTACGCGAAGAATTACAAGTACACTTTCCCAATTTGCAATTCATCCTCGACAAATCGCATCTGGTCTCGCATCTCTACGAAACGGGGGAAGCCTTACAGTACGAA
>JACDEG010000274.1 GCA_013816505.1 Pyrinomonadaceae bacterium
CGAGCAGCGCGGCGATGGTGGAGAATCGTTGCCGTCAATCTTCGCTTTGATTCTGCTGGCGTGCCCACTCGCGCACATGGCGCAGCCAGACAGTGCTTTTGGTCTCTTCACTGTCTTTCAGGAAACCAGTCGCGACCGCGTCCGTCAACGGCGGCAGCGCGAGGCTGTGCTCGACCTCGACGTACTGCCCGCCATCCAGTTTGAAGAACTGCACGCGGCTTCCGTCGTAGCGCCAGACTTCGGGGACACCGACAGCGGCAAAAATGGGGAAGCGCGGCAAGCTGGGACTCGTCACGTCAATCTCAATCACCAGATCGGGCGGCGGATCAATCATCAGGTCGAGTCGCTTCCTGCCTTGCACGGCTTCGGCAGCTGGATGTAGAACGATGAATCCGGCTCGAAACCTTTAAGCAGGTCTTCGCGCTTGAATGTGTTCGAGCCGACCCGTTCGACATCTATTTCCAATTCTGCGGCGACAAGATCAACAAACAGCGCAAGGGTGCGGTTCGGTTTTTCATGTTCGAGTGAAAGAATCATAATCTCCAACATCCCACTGTCGTAAGTGAAGCGGGGGCCGGCGCTCTCGACGTGCTCGGCGAGCAAGCGTTCGTAGGTTTCCCAACTGATGCCGTGCAGAATGACTCTTGATTCCGATGGGCTGAGAACTGTTGCCATACTCAACTTCTCCATTTCGTTAATCGGCGACGGTTGACGACTTCGGCACGATCCTCAGTATTTAACACAGAGGCACGGAGGATACACAGAGGGCTCAGAGAAAAATGAAATGCCCTTTGGATTTTTCTACTCTGTGACCTCTGTGTCTTCATCTCTGTGTCTCTGTGTTATCCATGACTGCCATCACCAACAACCTCCGAATCCATCGGGCAGGTAACACGACACCGCGAGTGAACTTCCGTATCACTGCCAACGGAAGATACGTAGCGCGATGACGAAGCTGACGACGCACCACGCAAGCAGCACGGCGAGCGCCGCCCAGTTGGACGCGAGTGGCGCGCCTTCGTTAATTACTGCGCGCAACGAATCGTTGATCGCTGTCAGCGGTAGCGCTTTGATGAACGGCTGCGCGAACTCCGGGAAGCGCGCCGACGAGAAGAACGTGCCCGATAGCATCCACATCGGGAGCATCACAAAATTCATTAACCCGGAGACGCCTTCAATCGTCGTCGGGCGCGCCGCCACGAGCAGCCCGATCCCCGAAAACGTTAACGCGCCAAGCAGCACGATGACCGCGACGCTGATGAGCGAGCCGCGCACCGCGACGCCGAACACCAACCACGCGAAGCCGAGCACCGCGACGACTTCGAGCGCGAGGAAGACCAGCCGCGACATCATGAACGACAGCAGGTAATGCGACCGGCGCATCGGCGTCGCCGCGAAGCGTTTCAGAAGTTTCCGCCCGCGCGCGGTGACGATATTAAAGCCGAGACCCCACATGCCACTGCCCATCAGGTTCAACCCGATCAGGCCGGGGATCAGGAAATCGATGTAGCGCCCGCCCGGCTCCGTCACCCGCTCGTCGCGCGTGCGCGCGACCTCGGCCCGACCCTGCGCGCGTTGCAGCGCGTCGTCAACCGCGAGCCGTGCAATGCGACTTTCGGGGCGCGTCGCGTCGTAGCGGTACTCGACCTCCGGCGCAAAAACGCGCGCTTGATTCGCCGGCGCGAGCGACGCAGAAGAAGCATCGGCAATCGAGTTTTCTGTGGCGGGCATCGCGCTCCTCGTGCGCACGACGAGTGACACGCTGCCGCCGCCCAAACGACGCGCCGCTTCGGCAGGCTCAAGCACGGAGGCTTCGATCTCCCCCGACACTGACAGCGCACGGACGATCTGTTCGGCGACCGGCGAATTTGTCGTGCTTTCAACTGCCACACGAATCTTCTCCGGCGCGGTGTTGCGGAAAGCGACGCCGAGCGCCAGCGCCAGCAGCACCGGGAAGACAAACACCCAGAAGACCGCTTCCTTCTCGCGCAAAAACTCGCGGAGCCGGATCAGCGTCAGTTCAATCAGCGGGTGGAACGTGTGACGCGCGCGATCCTCTCCGCCCCGGCTCCCGCCGCCCGCGGGCACTTCCCTCTCGTCCGTCGTCGCAACACTCTCCGCGCCGACGTATTCCTCAACCTCAGCCATCGCGCAACATCCTCCCCGTCAAGCTGACGAACACGTCTTCGAGTGTCGCTTGGTGCGTCGTCAGCGTGTTCAATATCACCTGCTCCGTCTTCAGCTCAGCGAGTAGCGCCGGGAGCGCCACGCCGATGTCGGAGACGGTCAGGGCATAGGCCGACTCGGAACCGGTGCGGCGCACACCGCGCACGCCGGGCAGATTGGTCAACCGCCGTTCGTCCAACTCGCCCGTGGCGTTGAGCGCGATGATCTGGTCGGCACCGAGCGAGGCGATTAATTCGTCGGGCGTGCCGAGCGCGATCATCCGCCCGTGATCCATAATCGCGACGCGGTCGCACAGACGCGCGGCTTCTTCCATGTAATGAGTGGTGAGCAGAATCGTGCCGCCGCCGGCGCGAAACTTTTCGACGATGTCCCACAGTTGCAGGCGCGCCTGCGGGTCGAGTCCGGTCGTCGGCTCGTCTAAGAAAAGCAACTCCGGATTGCTGACTAATGCACAAGCGACCGCGAGCCGCTGCTTCTGCCCGCCGGACAATTTGCCGACGCGCGCCGCACGCTTCTCTTCGAGCGACACCAGGCGCAGGATTTCATCCACACCGCGCCCGCGCGGGTAGAAGCTGCGAAACAATCTGACCGTCTCCGCGACGGTGATCTTTTCCGAAAGCTGCGTCTCCTGCAACTGGACGCCGATGCGCTCGCGGAGCGTGCGGTCATGCGCCGTGCCCCATGCCGCGCCGAGCACCTCGACTCTTCCGCCGTCAGGCGCGGTCAGACCTTCGAGAATTTCCACAGTCGTCGTCTTGCCCGCGCCGTTCGGGCCGAGCAGCCCGAAACACTCGCCGGCGAACACTTCAAGGTCAAGCTTGTCGACCGCTACAAGGTCGCCGTAACGCTTCACCAACCCGTCGCACCTAAGCGCCGTCGCGCGCGGTCGCACAGCGGGTGGCGAGACAGACGGCGCATAAGTGGTGTCGGAAATTGTCTCCATTTTCGCGCTTCTCCGCTCTAAATTTTCGTGTTGATTTAAAATATCATGTGGCGTCGAATTACGTAACAGGCTGCGCCGTGTGAGCGAGATTTACACGACGCGGCACTCTCGAGGACATGGGGCGTGCAGGGGAGAATCTTCGCGGCGTCCCCATGCTCCCTTTCACTGTTTGTACGACGGCAGCCTCATGGTGTAGAAAACCTAATGTGAAAATCAGGCATCGCCGATATGCGCCGGCGCGCATCGGCAATCCGATTCGTTATAATCCTGAACAGGTTTAATCCCCAGACCGTGAACTCACAAAAAACACTTTCCCCCGCGACGCTGAACGTCGAACGAATGATCGCGCGGGCCGGCGCGGCGGTGGCGGCGCGCGGACGCGCTTACTATCACCAGTCGTGGCGCTTCCGCGTCGAACACATCGATCAGTACGAGGCGGCGCTTCACGTGCAGGGCAGCGCGCGCTACCGCGTCGAGTTTCTGCTTGACGAGGATGACGGCAATCTGACGGCGCTGTGCAGTTGCCCGTACGCCGACGAAGAGCCGCGCGTGATCTGCAAGCACAAAGTCGGGGCGGCGCTGTTTCTCATTGATCACATGAAACGCGCGCCGGCGCGGACGTGGGAGAGCGTGCTGTCGGCGGCGTTGCGCCCCGCGTCGCGCGCCTCTCAAACTTATCCATCGAAACTGCTCTTCTTCAGTCTTCAACCGCGCGGCCCGTCGTCGTGGGCGGTCGTGCCGTACAGCGTCGCGACGGTCTTCTTTCCCGAAGACTCGTGGCGTGACGCCGAGGCGGTGGCGCGCATCGTCGCCGAGCAGCATCTGTCTTCGCAGGCCGAAAAAATCAGCCCGTATGAGAGCAACAACGGCGGTGCGCGCGATTACGTCAACGTCACACGGGCGCAACGCGCGATGGTCAAACTACTTTCGTCGTCCGGCGTGTATTACGGAGACTATTACGGCTCCGGCACGGCGCTCGACTACGACGCGCTGTTCACGCTGCTGGAGGGCGGCCCGCTCTACACCGGCTCCGACAAGAATCCGCTGAAACAGTTTCTGACGGTCGTCCCTGACCCGGCCCACATTGAAATCGAGATGCAGACGGAGGCGGACGGCATCTCCTTGCGCGCCCTCGGCGCGGCGGGCACGGAAACATTCTCGCTCCGCGAGCGCGAAACGAAGGTCATCTCCTTACGCCCGCTGTGGGTGCTCTCCGGCACACGCCTGTACCGGCTCGACGAGACGTTCGAGACGATCACTGCCTTTCAGCAGAGTTCAGAGGTGCGAGTTCCGAACAGCGAAGAGCATCTCTTTTTCGAAACGCACCTGACGCCGCTCGCCGAACGCTTCCCGCTGCGCGGCGAGTCGGTCACGTGGGAAGAGTTGGCCGACGCGCCATGCGTGCCGCGCCTCTATCTGACCGAAGAGGGCAAGGAGTTGCATGCGCAGTTGCGCTTCGGCTACGGCGACTACGAAGTAAAGTACGAGCGCCGCCCTCCGCCGCAGAGCGTCCGCCGCAACCCGGAGACCGGCGCGCTGGTGCGTATCCCACGCCAGATCGAGCGCGAGATGGAGATGGCAGAGGCCGTCGGCGCGGCGGCATTCGGTCTGAAGCGCACCTCGACGCCCGGCCACTTTTCGTTGCGCAGCAAAGTCCACCCGTTTGATTTTCTGTTGAAGCAGGTGCCGCAGTTGGCCGCCGCCGGCTACGAAATCTACGGCGAGGAAGAGTTGACTTTGGCGCGCGTCAACCGCCACAAGCCGTCAATCTCGTTCGGCGTCACTTCAGGGATTGATTGGTTCGACGTGCGCGCGACGGTCAACTTTGGCGAGATCGAAGTGTCGCTCGCCGAGATTCGCAAGACGCTTCGCAAGCGCGAGCGGTTTGTCAAATTGGCCGATGGCTCGGTCGGCGAAATCCCGCCGGAATGGGTCGAGCGCTACCGCCATCTCTTCGCGCTTAGTGAAGAAACGGACACTGGTTTGCGCGTCGCGAATCATCATCTGACGATGCTCGACCAACTGCTCGCCGACGACACACGCGCCGTGACTGACAAAGAGTTCGCGCGCCGCCGCCAACACTTACTTAGTTTCGACGGCATCAAGTCGCAGAAACTGCCGAAACATTTCATCGGTGAACTGCGCCCCTACCAACAGGCCGGCTTCGACTGGCTCTACTTCCTCCGCGAATACAAGTTCGGCGGCTGCCTGGCCGACGACATGGGCACCGGTAAAACCATCGTGACGCTCGCCTTCCTACAATCGCTTAGGGAACGCGGCCTGGCGAAGCAGGCGAGCCTGATCGTTGTGCCGCGCTCGCTGGTCTTTAACTGGGAGCGCGAGGCGACGCGCTTCACGCCGCGCCTGCGCATCCTCAACCACGCGATGATGGGGCGCGCCGAAGACGTTTCAGACTTCGACGACTACGACGTAATCCTGACGACCTACGGCGTGATGCTGCGCGACATCCAGATGCTGATGCACTACGAGTTCACGTATCTGATTCTCGACGAGGCGCAGGCGATTAAGAATCCGCTCGCGGAGACGGCCAAAGCGGCGCGGCTGTTGCGCGGCCAGCACCGGCTGACGCTGACAGGCACGCCGGTTGAAAACAACACGCTGGAATTGTGGTCGCAGTTCGCGTTCCTCAACCCCGGACTGCTCGGCAGCGCCGACTATTTCCGCGAAGAGTTCTCGACGCCCATCGAACGCAAAGCGGACGAGACGGCGGCGCAGTTTCTCAGAAAGATGGTCTATCCATTCATCCTGCGCCGCACCAAGGATCAGGTCGCGCGCGAGTTGCCGCCGCGCACCGAGCGGCAGATGGTCTGCGAGATGGAGCCGGCGCAGCGCAAGTTCTACAACCAGAAGCGCGACTACTACCGCGCACTGCTGTTGAAGATGATCGAAGAGGAAGGCATCAACAACGCGCGCTTCCGCGTGCTCGAAGGCTTGCTCAGGCTACGTCAGATTTGCAACCACCCGCGCCTCGTCGAGAAGAGTTTCAAGGGACCGTCGGCGAAGTTCGAGTTATTGATGGAGACGCTCGAAACGCTGCGCGCCGAGGGACATAAGGCGCTCGTCTTTTCGCAGTTCGTGCAGATGCTGAAGCTGGTGCAGGCCGAGTTGAAGAAGCGGCGCGTGCCGTTCGCCTACCTCGACGGGCAAACTCGCGACCGGCAGGCGCGCGTTGACGAATTCCAACAAGACCCTGACATCCCGTTCTTTCTCATCAGCCTCAAGGCGGGCGGCGTCGGCTTGAACCTGACGGCGGCAGACTATGTGATTCACATCGACCCGTGGTGGAACCCGGCGGTCGAGATGCAGGCCACCGACCGCACGCACCGCATCGGGCAGGAGAAGCCGGTCTTCGTCTACAAGATGATCGTGCGCGACTCGGTCGAAGAGAAGATCGTGCAGTTGCAGGATCGCAAGCGGGCGCTCGTCACGCAGTTGATCTCGACCGAAAGCAGTTTCTTCAAGTCGCTCACCACCGACGACATCAAAACTCTTTTCTCGTGAGGGCCGATGGCCGGTCAATAAAAAATGCGCCGCGCGTGGTTGTGTCTGTCAGAGGGGCCGCACGGCGGAACCGCTTTACCCGCGATTCCCTTTTTTCCGGGTATTCTGAGGGCCTCCGACGCGCCGAAGTTGCCTCTTCTCGCGCCGCGTGGACGAGCTTTCAACTTTTCCACGCTTCAGTCCGTGCGGTCTTTTTTTCATGCCTTCTTTGTGCGGCAACGGACAGACGGCTCCGGCATGTGGTTGATATTTTGCCTACCTCGGAAATTCAGTTAAGGGTTGGCTAGCGGCTTGGACGTTGTCGTTGTCCGTAAGCGGCAGAGGGCGGGTAGTCAGCGGGGCAGAGGGGATGTGGGTGGAGTCGCTAGCGCGGCCAATTCCCATCTCTCCTCCGCCCCGCTGTGAGTGGCTGTTCACACACTTCAGGTCTATGCTCACTTTAACTCTTGAACACTGCGACAATACTTTTCGACATCGGGCGTGAAACTGTCTTTCTCATGCTCGTGCCGCGAGTTGTTGCAGGAGCGACCGGGAACAGGGGAAACAGTGTCTTCACTGACCGAACTAAAGAATGAAAACCGCCTTCTGGCGAGCCTGCCGCGTGAGGATTACGAGCGGCTTGCCCCGCATCTCAAACCCGTCGAGCTGAAGCTCAGGGAGACGCTTCACCACCCGCACGAGCCGATCCGTTCTGTTTACTTCCCGAACAGAGGCTCGATCATTTCCATAGTCGCGCTGTCAGAGGACGGGACGACGATTGAGATCGGCGTCGTCGGCCACGAAGGGATGGCCGGGATTTCAATCTTCATGGGCGTCGAGTCGACACCGAATCAAGCCATCGTGCAGCTTTCCGGCGGCGGCGGTATGCGTATCAGCGCTGACGTGCTCCGGGCCGAGTTCAGCCGCGGCGGCGCGTTGCAGCGCGCACTTCTGCGCTACATGCACGCCCTCTTCACGCAGGTTTCGCAGACCGCCGTGTGCAATCGCCTGCACACCGTCGAGGAACGACTGATCCGCTGGCTGCTGATGTCACACGACCGCGCCGGCAGTGACGATCTTCACCTCACCCAGGAATTTATCGCGCAGATGCTCGGCACGCGCCGCGCTGGTGTCACGATTGCCGCCGGTACTCTCCAGCAGGCGGGCTTAATCACCTATCCGTCGCGGGCACATCAAGATTCTCGACCGCGAAAGTTTAGAAAACTCGGCGTGCGAATGCTACCGGGTAGTCAAAGACGACTTCGACCGCATATACAAGTGACTGCGAATTACCGGGCTTCGCGGTGTTCCGCGATCAACCGAGCCAGCAATTTTCTTAACTTCTAAACAACTCAAAAGTGACGGGTGACAGGTGACAAGAGGGGACAACCAGCATCGCACTGCTGCGGTAACAAATCTCCTGCTGGGCTACACCAGCGAACCCGTTGTTGAAAGACCGCGCCGCCCGGCATCAACATTGATTTTCCTGTCACCTGTCACCATTTACCTGTCACCTTTGAGTAAACAACGCCTCTGAACCCGCGCCCGCGACTCCGCCATCGTCGTCCTCTTCGACGATCAAGATCATGGGGCGATTCGCGCTTTGATTCGCCATCTCAATACCCGCACGAACACTCGGAGCCGAAAACTTCTTTCTGACAAATCTCAAAGGGTGGAGAATGTCCCCAAGACTTCTCCACCCTTCTTTCCCCGC
>JACDEG010000275.1 GCA_013816505.1 Pyrinomonadaceae bacterium
GACAACGCACACGCTCAGAGTAACGGCCTTGCTGAGCGTTCTGATGTTTCTCCCGCCGGCGATGACGACACACGGGCAACTCGCGGAGAAATTTCCCGAACCGCGCCGCGAGCAGTTGCTGAACGGGCTGAAGGTGCTTTTCTGGAATCGTCCCGGTGACGCGCAGGTACTATTGAAGCTGCGCATCCACAGTGGGGCGGCCTTTGACATCGATGGCAAAGAGGGCTTGATGGCTCTGCTCGGCGACGCGCTTTTTCCCGACTCTGCAACGCGGCAGTACGTCACCGAAGATTTAGGCGGAAAGATGGTCGTGTCAACCGACTACGACGCGATTAACGTGACGCTCACGGGCCGCGCCGCTGAGTTCGAGCGCCTCGTCGAGCTTTTGCGAAACGCCACCGTCAGCACGCGGCTGACACCGGAGACGGTCACGCAGTTGCGCGAAGCACGAATCAAAGTGATGCGCGACGTGAGTCTCGCGCCGGAGGTAATCGCCGACCGCGCCATCTCCGCCCGGCTCTACGGTTCGTACCCTTACGGACGTTTGATGACCGGCTCGCCGGAGAGCCTGGCGCGCATTGACCGCGCTGACCTGATGCTCGCGCGCGAACGTTTTCTGAACCCGAACAACGCGACGCTGGTGTGCATTGGCGGAGTCGAGCCGGCCCGCGCGCTGCGTGCTGTGCGTCAGTTTCTTGGCGTTTGGCGGCGCAGCGAACGGGTGATTCCCGCAACCTTTCGGCAACCCGAAAAGCCGGGACAGCCGACGCTGATCATCAATCTCGCAGGTGCCCCTGATGTCGAAGCGCGACTCGCGCTACGCGGTGTGGCACGCACCGACCGCGCCGCCGCCGCCGCCGCCGTTTTGCCGCTTCTAGTGCGTGATCGCTGGCGCGCCCTCGCGCCTCAGCTTAAAGATAGCGTCCTGTCCGTGAGGCACGAAGCCTACGCTATCGGCGGCGTTTTTCGGATGAGCGCCGCGGTGCGATCATCCAGTTCGGCGGCCACGGCGTTCGAGGCAGCCCGCAAAACTCTCGACGAGTTCGTGACTACGCCACCGACTCCGGCGGCGCTGGAGAACGCCAAGCGTGAGACTCTCGCGGCGTTGAATCAGAATGTAGAGATGACCGAAGTCATCGCCGAGGCATGGCTCGACGCTCAGACTTACAACTCAGAGGCGGTGAGCACGCCGGAGTTAACTCGCTCGATAAACTCTCTGAGTCCGGCTGACATTCAGAGAATAGCGGCGCGCCTCTTCCGCGATGCGCCGGTGGTGGCGGTGGCGGTCGGCGACGAAACCAAGCTCCGCAATGATTTGGCGCGCAGTGGATCGTTCGAAGTGTTGGGTGCGGCGAGCGACCCCAAAACAAAATCACCGGCCTCGACCGCGCCGCGCGCACCGTCAGCACCTGAACTACGAATGCGGCGACCGTAAGCGAATCGCAAAGCAATCGCAAGCCTTCTGCAACCTAACGAGGGGTGTTTAGAGATTATTGTGGCAACCGTCGATGAACAACAAGAGAGAGCAAGCCGGCAGGAGCACGATCATGCCGCGCGCGTGCGCTTGATGTTCGCCGGGATTGCCGGACGGTACGATCTTTTAAATCATCTTTTATCAGGTAACACGGATAAGCGTTGGCGGCGTCGGCTGGCGAATCAACTGCGGCCCGCCCTCGTCCCCGGTACGTGCGCGCTTGATGTCGCTTGCGGAACCGGCGACCTCGCGCTCGCGCTCGCGGAAGCGGGTGATGCGCGGGTGGTTGGTGTCGATTTCTGCCGACCGATGTTGGAAATCGCCCGCCGAAAGTCATCAACAATCGCTTTTTCGATTCCGTTTATCGAAGGTGACGCGCTGCTTCTTCCATTCGCCGATTCGTCGTTCGAAGTCGTTACCATCGCGTTCGGTCTACGCAATCTGGCGGATGTGCGAGGCGGGCTGCGAGAGTTGTCGCGGGTCCTCAAGCCGGGCGGGCGAATTGCAATCCTTGAATTTTCAAGACCGGTGGTGCCGGGGTTTCGCGCGTTGTTTCAGTTTTACTTTACGCGTGTGTTGCCGCGCATCGGCGGCATCGTCAGCGGTTCACGCGGCGCGTATGAATATCTTCCAGACTCCGTGTCGCGATTCCCGGATCAGAAGCGTTTGGTTGAGATGATGCGTGAAACTGGTTTGGCAGAAGTTGAATATCAGAATTTGACTGGCGGAATCGCAGCACTTCATTTCGGTAGACTGCCGCTGCTTCAATCGTAAAAATTTTCGGATAGAGATTGAGCTTGGTTGCGCTCGTGACATCGACCGCAACCTACAGAAGTAGCCCGCAGGATTCGGGTCTGTAACTTGCGCGACGGTTGTCGGGGCTATTGCGCGAGAAGGATGATTCGAAGCCTCGGGCTACGTTTGTATTTTCATGTGAATCTTCGCAATCCATGTCTGCTTCCATCCGCAGTCGCTTCCTGCTGACTGTCATCCGGTTCTGGTGTTATCATCCTCGTCGTAGTTCCATCTTGCATTCAAATCTCACACGTCTGTTCGCACCGTTCCAATGAAGCACAAGATTCTCGACATCTTGCGCCGCGGGGTGATTTTGGTGCTCGTCGTCTGGACGGTCGTCTCTCTCGTCACGCTGCTGATTGAACTCGTGCCGGGCGACCCGGCGACGGCCATCCTCGGCGACCAGGCGACGCCGGAGCAGATCACACAGTTTCGGCGCAAGCACGGCCTTGACCGGCCAGCCTTCTTCTTTTCCTTCAAAGCTGACGCTGAAGGCGACGAACGAGGTTTCATCTGGCATGGCACTGACAACCGTTATGTCGACTATTGGCGCAACCTTCTGCGCGGCGACATGGGGCGCTCGTTTCGCAGCGACCGCCCGGTGTTCGATTTGATCCTGTCGCGTTACGCGGCGACGATTCAACTCGCTGTCGCGGCACTGTTGGTCGCGGTGGCGATTGCGATTCCCCTTGGCGTCATCTCGGGAAGGAACCGCGGTCAGCCGCTCGACAACATTCTTTCGGTGATTGCGCTGATCGGCATCAGTCTGCCGAGTTTCGTGATGGGGCCGATGCTGATCTTCATCTTCGCGGTCTGGCTCGGCTGGCTCTCACCGTCCGGGCGTTTCGAGTGGTCTGACATCATCCTGCCCGCCGTCACGCTCGGCGCGGCGCTTTCCGCGCTGCTGACGCGGATGGTGCGTTCGTCGGTGATCGAAGAACTCGGCGAAGATTACGTCCGCACGGCGCGCGCCAAAGGTCTTAGCGAAAGCGTCGTCGTCTACAAGCATGTCTTAAAGAACGGTCTCATTCCGGTCGTCACGATTCTCGGTTTACAGGTCGGCGTGCTGCTCGCCGGCGCCATCATCACCGAAAAGATTTTCAACTGGCCGGGACTGGGGTTGCTGCTGATTGACGACGGCATCGGCAAGCGCGACTACCGTCTGGTACAGGGCTGCGTGCTGTTCATCAGCGTGACCTACATCGCCGCCAATACACTGACGGATATGATCTATCGCTGGCTCGACCCCCGCATCAGAGTCTCTTGAATTCAGAACATTCAGCCACGAATGGCACGAATGGCACGAATCACACCATTGGTAGCAAGTTATTGTGGAGCAACGAGAGTAATAATGCTGTGACATGCTTTCCCGGTCAGATATTTCATTCGTGTTATTGGTGTCATTCGTGGCTCATGCTTTCTTTTTCTTGAAATCTATATCTTTATGTCAACTACAGCCCGCGAATCCTTATGAATCGTCTCGCTCTCTTCGGTCTGATCTTCGTTATCGTGCTGGTACTGGTGGCAATCTTTGCACCGTTGATTGCGACGCACGATGTCGGTGCAACCGACCTGACGGCCCGCTATCTGCCGCCATCTGCCGCTCACTGGTTTGGCACCGATGCGACCGGGCGCGACATCTTTTCGCGTGTTGTGTATGGCGCGCGTATCTCGCTCCGGGTGGGTCTGATCGTGGTCATCGTCTCGGCGGTGGTCGGGACGGTAATCGGCGCGCTGGCCGGTTACTACGGCGGGTGGGTTGACCGCATCGTGTCCGGCTATGTGTTCAATGTTTTCCTCGCGTTCCCCGGGCTGCTGCTGGCGATTGCGATGGTCGCGTTCCTTGGCGCCGGATTGAATAAGCTGATCTTCGCGTTGTGCATCATCGGCTGGGTCGGTTACGCGCGTCTGCTGCGCGGGCAGGTCTTGAAGGTGCGCGAGTATGATTTCGTTCAAGCTGCGCGCGCGCTCGGCGCACGCGATTTGCGGATTCTCTTCGTCCACATCATGCCGAACGCGATTCAACCGCTGATCGTGCAGGCCAGTCTCGGCATGGCGGGCGCGGTCCTGGCGGAAGCTTCGCTGTCATTCCTCGGCCTTGGCGTCCCGCCGCCCGCCCCGTCGTGGGGCGTGATGCTCGAAGAGGCGCGCGATCTGGCAACGCTGCAAGCCGCGCCACACGCGCTGATCTTCCCCGGCATTGCCATCGCGCTGACGGTGCTGGCCTTCAACTTTCTCGGCGACGGCCTGCGCGAATACCTCGACCCGCGCCAGCGCGCCCGCTGACATACCGCGCCACGTCGCCATCAGTCTTTCCCGTCGCGGCGTTCCGGCTTTCCTACCACCTATTCCTGATTCTTTCGTTCACTCGCTCGCATCGATCACAGATTCGCGAGCTTTAGGAATACAAAACCGCAAATCAATAATCGATACTGCCAGACTGAATGCTTCGCGTTTCCTACACCCCCCGCTACTACGCCGACATCGGCGAGGGGCACATCTTTCCGATCCGCAAGTTCGAGTTGGCGCGCGAGCGTCTGGTGCGCGAGGGCACGCTCAATTCGCGTGATGTCATCGAGCCGCAACCGGCGCCGGTCGCCGACGCGTTGCTCGTTCACACCGAGGATTACGTGACGCGCCTGCGCGCCGGGACGCTGACGCCGCGCGAGGTTCGGCGGCTCGGACTTCCGTGGTCGAAGGCTCTCGTGCGTCGTTCGTTTTTGGCGACCGGCGGGACGATCAACGCGGCGCGGTGGGCGCTCGAAGTCGGCGTCGGCTCGAACCTCGCCGGCGGGACTCATCACGCCTTCCCTGACCACGGCGAAGGCTTCTGCGTGCTGAACGACGTGGCAGTGGCGATTCGGGTGCTGCGCCGCGACAACCTTATCAAACGCGCCGCGGTCGTCGACTGCGACGTCCATCAGGGCAACGGCACGGCGACCATTTTCGACGGTGACCAGGATGTGTTTACCTTCTCGATGCACGGCGCGAAGAACTACCCGCTCTTCAAAACTCGTTCGTCGCTTGATGTCGAGTTGCCCGACGGCACGAGGGACGACGAGTACCTCGCGCGGCTCGCCCTTCACCTGCCGCGCGTGCTTATGACTGCGCCCGACATCGTCTTTTATCTCGCCGGGGCCGACCCGTACGCTGGCGACAAGCTGGGCCGTCTGGCGCTGACGATCAACGGTCTGCGCGAGCGCGACGAGTACGTGCTGCGCGCCTGCCACTCGCAACGAATTCCAATCGTGACGGTGATGTCCGGCGGTTACGCCGCGGATGTCGGCGACACCGTCGAGATTCATTGCAACACGATTCGCGCTGCGCGCGCGGTTTTTGACCCGGCTCAGACTTCGAAGCCTGAAGCTCAGAATCAGAGCGGCTTGGCCCTTGAGACGTGAACGCGCGCGAGCGTGCGGCGTCTTCATACGGTTAGTTTCGGGCGTTGAGGATTGAGCATACTGAAATGAACATTATCGTTATCGGCAGCGGGTTCGGCGGACTGTACGCTGCGGTCTGTCTGCAGGCGCAGGGTCACAACGTCACGGTCATCGAAAAGCGCGACAAGGCGGGCGGGCGGGCATACGTCTACGAGCAGGACGGTTTCGTTTTCGATGGCGGCCCGACGATCATCACCGCGCCGTGGCTGATTCACGAACTTTTCGCGCGCTGCGGTAAGCAGACCGAGGATTACGTCAAACTCGTTCCCATCGATCCGTTCTACAACGTCCGTTTCGAGGACGGCTCGGTCTTCCGCTACAACGGCGACAAGGAGTTTCTGCTGAGCGAGATTCGCCGCTTCAACCCCGACGACGTGGCGGGCTATCACCGCTTTCTCGCCGCGACCGAGCGGATTTACAAGACCGGCTTCGAATTAATCGATAAACCATTTACGCGCTTCAGCGATATGATGCGGGTCATCCCCGACATGATTAAGCTGCGCTCCAACCAGTCGGTCGCGACGTTCGTCAACCAGTTCATCAAGGACGACCGTCTGCGACAGGTCTTCAGTTTTCATCCGCTATTAATCGGCGGCAACCCGTTCCAGTCGACATCGATCTACGCGCTGATTCATAAGCTCGAACAAGAATCGGGCGTCTGGTTCGCGATGGGTGGGACGGGCGCGTTGGTGCGCGCATTCGTTCGTCTGCTGACGGACGCGGGCGGGCAGGTGATAACCGAAACGGAGGTCGCCGAGATCGTCATCGACGACCGGACGCGGCGCGCGAAAGGCGTCCGCGTCGCGTCTGGCGAAGTGTTAGAGGCCGACGCAGTTGTTAGTAACGCCGATGTCGCGTTCACTTATTTGAATCTCGTCCCGGCGCGTTTCCGGCGCAAGTATACCGACCGCAAAGTTAAAGGCATGCGCTATTCGATGTCGCTGTTCGTGATCTACTTCGGCACCGACCGTCGATACGAGAATATCGCGCATCACGAGATTCTGATGGGGCCGCGCTATCGCGGACACATCGATGAAATCTTCAGACACACGCATCTGCCCGAAGACTTCTCGCTCTACCTGCACCGCCCGACGGCCACCGATCCGTCGCTCGCACCGGCGGGGTGCGATTCGTGGTACGTGCTGTCGCCGGTGCCACACCTCGGCAGCCCGACCGACTGGAAGGTGACGGCGAAACCGTACCGCGACTCGATCATCAAGTATCTCGAAGAGCGTTACATGCCCGACCTATCGAAGCATATTGTCACCGAGCACTACATCGACCCGCTGCACTTCCGCGACACGCTGAACAGTCACCTCGGCAGCGCCTTCTCGGTCGAGCCGATCCTGACGCAGTCGGCGTGGTTCCGCCCGCACAACCTGAGCGAAGACGTTCCCAATCTTTACTTCGTCGGCGCCGGCACGCATCCCGGTGCCGGATTGCCTGGCGTGATGAGTTCCGGGAAGATCGTCGCGCAGATGATTACTCTGAAGGGATGAGGGCGGAGGGATGAGGGATGAATGAAAGGTGGAATACGGAATGCAGGACAAAGTACGTCGCAGGAGTGGAGCCGTACTTTAAGTTCGGTGTTCTGTATTCTGTGTGCTGTGTTGTGTATTCCAAGCTTTGAATTATGTGGAAGATCATTAAGACGATTGTGCTCGGCCTGATTGTGTTGGTGTGCTTGTGGGTCGTGTACGAGGTGGTGGTGTTTCCTCGGGTCGCCGACTTGCGCACGCGCGACCCGGAGACGACGACCTTGATTGAAGCGCGCGCGGACGAGGAGCGGCGTGAGGGGCGCGAGCCGAAGCGCGTCCAGCAATGGGTCCCGCTCGAACGCATCTCTCCGAACCTGCAACGCGCGGTGCTGGCCGGCGAGGATTCAAACTTCGCGACGCATAGCGGCTTCGACTATCAAGCGATTCAGCGGGCATGGGAAGAAGCGCAGCGCGAAGCGGCGAAGGAGGCGAAGGAAGAGGGCGACTCCGACCCGTCGGGCTGGATTCCGGCGATGCCCAGTTTCAAGCGAGGCGCGTCGACGATCACGCAGCAACTCGCCAAGAACCTCTTCCTCTCGACCGAGCGGACATTCCTGCGCAAAGGCCGCGAGGCGCTCATCACATACTTTCTCGAACGCAGTCTGTCGAAGCGACGCATCCTCGAAATCTATCTCAACGTCATCGAGTGGGGCGACGGCGTCTACGGCGCGGAGGCGGCGGCGCGCACCTACTTCGGCAAGCCGGCGGCCAACCTGACCCCACGCGAAGCGGCGTTCCTCGCGGCGATGATCCCTAATCCGCGCACCGTCTTCAATCCAAAAGCGAATCCGCGCCGCGTCGCCCGCCGCCAGCGGATCATCCAGCGCGGGATACCGCACGTCAAACTGCCCGCCACCTGATTTTCAAACCTAAATCAGAGCATAGGAGATTGGGACACAGCCGTCTGCTGCGTCCCGTCAGGGACGTTTGATAATAGCCCAGCAATTCATTGCTGGGACTCGTTGCGATATATCTCAACAGTCCCGTCAGGGACGGCTGATATTACGCGACCGTAGTAGCGTTCAATC
The DNA here is from genome assembly GCA_013816505.1 of Pyrinomonadaceae bacterium. Taxonomy (GTDB): domain Bacteria; phylum Acidobacteriota; class Blastocatellia; order Pyrinomonadales; family Pyrinomonadaceae; genus JACDEG01. The sequence goes on from JACDEG010000275.1 coordinate 8,276, forward strand.
GTCCCTGGCGGGACGACGAATAATTTGGCATGGCATACCCAACAATGAATGGCTCTCGCTATGTTCATG
>JACDEG010000724.1 GCA_013816505.1 Pyrinomonadaceae bacterium
GAAGAGGACGACACGACCCCGCCCCAACGAGACTTCGGCGAGCGCCGCCTTTCCCGCCAGATACTTTTCGCCGAGCAGCCACCCCGATTGCAGAACATCTTTTTCGGCGTAGCGCGCAACGACGCGGACACGCTCTGAATCAAGCACTTCGAAGGCCGCGCTGTTGGTGAAGTAGACGCTCGCTCGACGCGACAGTCCGCGCGCGATTGGGTGCGCGGCGTCCACGTCAACCGCGAGAATCGAACCGGGACAGTAGAACTCGGAACTCTTGACGCCTTCGAGGGCGTTGCGCAGCGGAAGGCCGAAACGCTTGAGCGGCAGTTCCGTCGCCGAGTCGAAGCAGATCAGCGTGCCGCCCGTTTCGACGAATTCGCGTAGCGCCCGCACGCCCGCTTCACCGACGCCGCCGGTGTACTCCGCCGGATAAGTGCCCGACGCGCGCCCTTCGACGATCTCCTTCAAGCTCATGTCAGGTAGGATGATCGTGTCAAAGCTGGGGCGCAGATTCCCGCCGCGTACCTCTGCATCGCGCACAGTCTTATAAGCTACGTTGAACGTGTCGAAGACGAATCGCGTCCACCCTTCGTCCATCGGGTTCGTCCAGCTCCGATAGAGTCCGACGCGAGCCGTTGACGTGATGGGGCTGGCGATTGGCGACTGCTTACCGTTTGTCACACGCAGCCCGAGGTCGCGGCGCACTTCCCGTTCATCACGGATCAGCCTCAAACGTCGTTCGCTTTCAGGCTCGCGGATGTCGGAGAAGGGCACGACCTCGACGCCCATCTGGAGGGGCAGCGTCCAACCCGCGACATCGTACGGACGCTCGGCTTCGCCGCCGGCGGTGCGGCGGTCAGGGTAAACCTGCCGCTCAAACAACGCCTGCACGCTGGCCCGGTACGGTTGCGCGAGAAAGACCACGTAACTACCAGAAGGCGTCTCGGGTAACTTGTCGGGTTGAGAGGAATCGCTTCGCGAGCCGACGGTGCCGATGTGTAACTCGCGGTCGAGCCGATGCACCTCGACGCCCTGCGCGACCAGCGCGGCGATCATCTTCGCGACGTTTTCATCTTTGCCCTGTCCCGCCGGGATTAAGTACCCGCTCAGACGGTCCGTTGAAGCCGGCACTTCGACGGCGCGCGCACCCAACTCGTAAAAATTCCGCAGATACCTTTCACGATACTTCGCCGCCATCGACAGCACGGAGCGCACGGCGATCAACTCCATGTTCATGATGTCGCGTGGTCGCCACAATCCGCCGGGCCACGGGGCGGGAAAGTTGGTCGCCGGCAGGAGCGCGCCCGCCGGCATCCCGCGCGTCCTTGCCTTCTCAAGTTCTTCACGTGTGACGGTGATCGGCGTCATCAATTTGGCGCTCGCCGCTTCCGAGAGGATGCCGATTGAGTTGTGATAGTACGGCGCGGTGCGAAAGCCGCCGTGCCACCACGTGTCGTACATCGCGTTGGTGATGACGCCGCGCTGCCCTGTGGCTTCGAGGTCGGCAGCGATTTTGTGGCCGATCAAACCGACTTCGCGGAGCAGCAGCGGCGCAATCGCCGGGTTTGGCGGGTCATAGAACGGCGGGATGAAGAAGCGCGAGCCGGTCGCCCCCTGTTGATGCACGTCAAAGACGATCTGCGGAAACCACTCTTTCCAGAACAGGCGCGTGATGGCCCGCGTCTCTTTCAGATTCAGCATGAACCAATCGCGATTGTTGTCGTGTCCGGCGTAGTGGTGGTAAAGCTCCGGCGGTTCCGTCCCCTCATGCGTCGTGCCAAGTGTCTGCCGGTACCAATCGGCGACGATATCGTTACCGTCCGGGTTGGCCGAAGGGATCAATAGCAAAATCGTGTCGCGCAGGATTTCGAGCGTCTCCGCGTCCCGCGCCGTCGCCAATTCGTAGGCGAGTTGCATCGACATCTGCGACCCGACGACCTCCGTCGAATGGATCGAGCACGAGACGGCGACAACTGTTTTTCCTTCATTGATGAGACGGTCGCGCTCGGCCCGGTCGCGCACTGTGCGCGGGTCGGCAAGGCGCCGTTGATGCTCTTTGAATTTCCGTAGATCGCGTATATTCTCTGGCGCGCTGATCAAGGCGACGATCAGCGGGCGACCGAGCGTGGTCTCGCCGATGGTCTCGACCGCGACGCGCTCGCTGGCGCCGTCGAGTCGCTTGAAGTAGTGCGTAATCTGCGGCCAATCGGCGAGGCGACGGTCATCGCCGGGCGCGAAGCCGAGCGCCGCGCGCGGGTCGGGAATCGCCGCGCCGGACGCGACCCGGCGAGGCGTCTGTTGTTGCGCGGGAGCGTTGAAAGGGGAGACGCCCCCCGACCAGCCGATGACGAAAATCGCGAGGGCGAAGCGAGTCCAATGAAGACACATCCTGATAGTCTTTCCAACGATTTGATTGAAGATAAAACTCACGGGAGACGGCGCGTTGCGTGCGAGTCTAGCACACCGGCAGCGCGTCGGTCGCTGCCCGTATATGTCGCCGGACGCGCTCATTACTGGTGGTCGCTGTTTGTCGCCGCGATGCTGCTCTTGATCCTCGGTCCGCCGTCGCTCCTCGTCTCGTACCTTGCGGGCCGGCGCCACTGGCTCTATC
>JACDEG010000725.1 GCA_013816505.1 Pyrinomonadaceae bacterium
GGTCGGTGGAGGGAGCGGCGTACCGTTCGGTGGCGCGCGCCTGGATACATCGTAACGAGCCAGAGGAGCGCCACCGGCCACAAGCAGTGCGCCTCACCGACCGCCGACCGCTGGCTGGGGGCGCGAGGTCTGCCGAAGGCTCGCCGGAATGCTGATGTTCAGTAACCCTTCGGCGAAATGGATACTGTTGGCGAATTGTAAATGCTTACTCTTCAAGCATTTTGTACTGCTGGCGACAATTCAAGTTCCCTCTCACCCAACTTCAGCTATCCTTAATATATATGAGCAACTCTATTTCATTGCTGGAGGTCTCCTGTGTCGCTGCATCCACAACTCAACTGCTCAGTCCCTGACGAAACGGCTCGCATTGCTCGCGCGGCTTTCCCTAAAGGCACCTTGTGTCTGCGGATCTACGACGAGCTTGGCACCATCTTTGAGGACAAGGATTTCGCTGATCTTTTTCCTCAGCGTGGTCAACCAGCACAAGCTCCTTTTCGTCTGGCGCTGATTACCATTTTGCAATTCTTGGAAGGACTCTCTGATCGCCAAGCGGCTGACGCTCTCGCGTGGACGTATTGATTGGAAGTACTTGTTGTGTTTGGAACTCGACGATGCTGGTTTTGATTACTCAGTGCTGTGTGAGTTTCGCGCGCGACTGCTGGAAGGTGGCGCTGAGCGCAGGTTGTTCGATAAGATTTTATTTTTATTGCGCGAACATAAATTGGTGAAAGCACGGACGCGGCAACGCACTGATTCAACGCATGTGGTCGCGGCGGTGCGTGAACTCAACCGCTTGGAGCGAGTCGTGGAAACGTTACGGGCCGCCCTCAACGTCTTAGCCTCAGTAGAGCCTGCATGGATCCGTGCCACCATCCCTTCGGAGTGGGTGGAGCGCTATGGGCAACGCGCGGAAGCGAGTCGCCTCCCAACCGGCGACAAAGAACGAGTAGTCTTCGCTGAAGCGGTCGGTCGAGATGGCGATGCGCTGCTCGACGCCATCTGGTCGGCGGATGCGCCGGAGTGGATGCGCTCGCTTCCGGCCGTCGAAACGCTGCGCCAGGTGTGGGTGCAAAGCTTTGTGCCAGTTGAAGATAGCGTGCGTTGGCGGCAGAAAGATAATCTCCCGCCCTCGAGTTTGCGGATCAGTTCGCCCTATGACCCGGAAGCGCGCTATGCGCATAAACGAAGCACGACGTGGGTTGGCTATAAAGTACACCTGAGCGAAACTTGCGATGAGGAGACTCCGCACATCATCACGAATGTGCATACAGACGAAGCGATAATAAACGACAACAACGCGTTGCCGCAGATTCATCGGCAGTTGTCTGAGGCGGAGTTGTTGCCGGAGAAGCATCTGGTTGATGCCGGCTACATCGAGGCGACACAGTTGGTTGAGAGCCGGCGTGAGTACGGGGTGGATCTGATCGGCCGTCCACAAGGCAATGGTCGCTGGCAGCACGAGCAAGGGAATGGTTTTGACATCTCACATTTCATCATTGACTGGGAACGCCTTGAGGTGACGTGCCCGGCAGGCAAGCGGAGTTCGACGTTGAAGCCGATGGTTGATGGTCGAGGTAATAACGTTCTGGGTGCAGCATTCCGGAAAGCAGATTGTATGAAGTGTCCAAGTCTTTCTCAATGTACCAAAGCAAAGACCAAGAGGAGGACGATCAACGTCAAGCCGCAGGAACTGCACGAAGCATTACAGACGGCACGCCAACGCGAGAAGACCGAAGAGTTCAAAGAGGAATACAGGAAGAGAGCAGGGATAGAGGGCACGATCTCACAAGCAGTGCGCGCGTTCGGCATGAGAAGAACACGTTATCTAGGACGAGCGAAAACGCACCTCCAGCACTTGGCCACGGCGGCGGCAATTAATATCGAGCGCGTCGCAGATTGGCTGGCAGGAGTTGATCGTGAACAGACGAGAAGATCGGCATTTACGCGGGTAATGATGCCGTTAGCAGCCTAGTTATGATTTCGCCAACAGTATCCATTTCGCCGAAGGGTTACGATGATTGCGCGGGCGGTCAGTCTCGGCTGGCACGAGAGCCGCATCAATGTCATCGACACCGACCTTGGACTCTCCGGTGCGACGAGCACTGCGCGTACTGGCTTCAATGAACTCGTCGCCGAAGTCTCGCTCAACCATGTAGGCATCATCTTCGGCTACGAAGTCTCGCGCCTGGCGCGCAACAATGCCGACTGGTATCACCTCTTAGACCTCGCCGCCGTCTTCTCGACGCTCATCGCCGACTGGGATGGCGTGTATGATCCGCGCCTCTACAATGACTGGCTGTTGCTCGGTCTCAAAGGCACGATGAGCGAAGCCGAACTGCATCTCTTGCGCCTGCGCTTGAACGCCGGGCGGCTCAGCCAAGTGCGGCGCGGTGAGTACCGCCAGAAGCTGCCGACCGGGCTGGTGCGCTTACCCGATGCGACGGTCGTCAAAGACCCGGACGCGCAAGTCCGCTCCACCCTGGAGATAATCTTCGCCAAGTTCATCGAACTCGGTAGTTGTCGCCGTGTCCTACGCTACCTGCATCAGCAGGCGATCTTACTGCCGCGTCGCCATCACTCTGGAGCGCGCGCTTCCGGTG
>JACDEG010000276.1 GCA_013816505.1 Pyrinomonadaceae bacterium
CGCCAAAGTGAAAGACTCCTTCCGCAACTTTTTGCAAAGCTTTTCTATGGAGTCAGTCAAGTTCGATTGGTATGCACCTTCTACACAAATCATTTAGGAAAGCTATAGAATCGTCGGTCGGTCTAAACCATCGCCGTACATAAGCCGTCCCCTCGGTTTGTTACTCGACTGTTAACCGGAGCGTAAATTTAGGCCGCAGGATACCGGTTGATGGCACACACGGTCTGTACGCCTTGATACTTACACGGCGCGTGCCGTCCGCGAGCGGGCAGAACTTTTTGACAAACGGTTTTATTGTTTCATTAAAAATGTGGCTGACCGGTGCGACATTAGTCCCGCGTTAAATTCACCTTCTCCTTTCGTGCTATACTTTCGTTCCTTTTCCACACGATTTTTCGACATACACTCGGCGAACACTTTATTTTGGAGGACTGGAAGGTTATGGCTACCGAAATTACCGCGAGGGACTTAAGCACTGAAGAGACTTCGCTCAGCCGCATCGAAGAACTGCTCGGCGCGGATGCGCGCAAGCTGCTCGACTACACCTCTCGGACAATCACGAAAGATCAACTGCAACTGCCTGGCCCCGACTTTGTTGACCGCGTGTGGACGGCCTCGGATCGCAACCCGCGCGTGCTGCGCTCGCTACAGACGCTCTTCGGCAACGGGCGGCTGGCGGGCACCGGCTACCTCTCGATCCTGCCCGTCGATCAGGGCATCGAGCATTCCGCCGGCTCGTCGTTCGCGCCCAACCCACAATACTTCGATCCCGAAAACATCGTGCGGCTCGCGATTGAGGGCGGCTGCAACGCGGTCGCCTCGACGTTCGGCGTGCTCGGCGTGGTCGCGCGCCGGTACGCGCACCGGATACCGTTCATCGTTAAGATCAATCACAATGAGTTGCTGACCTACCCGAACAAGTTCGACCAGGTGATGTTCGGCACCATCGGGCAGGCGCACGACATGGGCGCGGTCGCCGTCGGCGCGACCATCTATTTCGGCTCGGACGAGTCGACGCGGCAGATCACGGAAGTCAGCGAGGCGTTTGCCTATGCGCATGAACTCGGCATGGCGACGATCCTGTGGTGCTATCTGCGCAACGGCGAGTTTAAAACCGAGGCTGGCGACATGCACACCGCCGCCGACCTGACGGGACAGGCCAATCACCTCGGCGTGACGATCCAAGCCGATGTCATCAAGCAGAAACTGCCTGAGCGCAACGGCGGCTTCACCGCGCTCAACCTCGCCGCCAACAGCACCTACGGCAAGGCGAGCAAAAAGATTTACGAAGAGTTGACGACCGACCATCCCATCGATTTAGTGCGCTATCAGGTGGCGAATTGCTACATGGGGCGCGCCGGGCTGATTAACTCCGGCGGCGAGTCGAAGGGCACGACCGATTTGCAGGACGCGGTTCGCACCGCCGTCATCAACAAACGCGGCGGCGGCATGGGACTTATCTCCGGCCGCAAAGCTTTTCAGCGCCCGATGAAAGAAGGCGCGGCGCTTCTGAATATGATTCAAGACGTGTACCTCGCCGAAGAGATTACAGTGGCCTAATCTGCGGCTGAACCGCGCTCGTCAAAACAGAAGGGGCTGCCGAGCCTTCGATGTGCTCAGCAGCCCCTTCTATCAGGTAGGAAGCAAGAGGCAAACAGTTTTCAGTTTTGAGCTGAAAGCTGAAAACTCAAAACTGAAAACTGCTCGACGGATTTACCCTGAGAGAATTTGCGTTGACCACCGCACCCGAGCATACGCAACACTCTGACGCCGAACTCATCCGTGCCATCGCGCGCGGAGACGAACGAGCTTTCGCCCGCCTGTACGATCTTCACAGCCCCATCCTGCTAGGTCTGTTGATACGGATATTGAGGGACCGCGCCGAGGCGGAGGACGCGCTGCAGGAAGTCTTCCTCCAGATTTGGCAGCGAGCTTCGGACTTTGATGAAGCTCGCGGGCGCCCTTTTACATGGTTCGTCACCATCGCACGCAGCCGAGCCATTGATCGACTGCGGTCGCAGAAGTCCCGCGACCGCGTCGCACTCGAAACCGCCTTAAGCGATGTTGTGCCGCCCCGCCGTGACGCATCCGACGACGCGATTCAATCAGAGCACAATGAAGCAATCCACCGCGCACTCGCGGAACTCCCTGAAGAGCAACGGCGCGCGCTACTGCTCGCTTACTTCGAAGGGCTTTCGCAGTCGGAAATTGCGGCCCGACTTAACGAACCGCTCGGAACCATCAAGACGCGCGCGCGTTCAGGTCTGAGCAAGCTCCGTCAGCTTTTGCAACACTTGTTGGATGTTCGGTAATTAAGATTATTAATGAACCACGAGGAGTACAAAGAGTTACTGGCGCTTGAGGCATTGGGGGCGCTCGACGTGGGTGCGCAGGAAACGCTTCTCGCTCACCTCGCGACATGTGCCGGGTGTCAGGCGGAGTTGAGCGAACTGCGCGACACGGCGGCGATGCTCGTCTATACGGTTGCGCCGGTTGCGCCGCCCGCCGGGCTACGGGCGCGGGTGCTCGAAGGCATCAGAAATCAGGGGAACGGTTTAGCCTCGGAACCGTTGCGCGCGACGGTTCCGCGCACGGATTTCAATGAACCCGTCGAAGCGCCCTCGAACGTCGTGACTTTAGCTGCGAAGAAATCAGCGCATGAAGGCCTGACGACGCGGCGGTCGACGTTCGTGTTCGGCGCGATTGCCGCCGGGCTTGTGATCGCTACGCTCGTCGCCGCGCTCGCCCTTCTCTGGAAGCGCGACAGCGAGACGCGCACCCAACTCGCCCGCGCCTCAGATAGCTTACAAGCATCCCAGGCGACAGAGGCTCGTCTCGCGGAGAGCTTAAAACAAACGCAGGCGGAACTGTCACGCGAGCGCGACGCAACCGCTGCGGACGCGACGCCAACATCCGGCGCGACGCCACAGACAGATGCCGGCGCGGATACCGCTCGCGTCGCGAGCCGTAATAATGAATTGCGGACGGAACTCGCGCGTATCGCCGGTCGCAACGAAACCTTGCAGGCCAACATCAACCGCCTGTCGAATCGTACTGACGAGTTGCAGGCGGAGTTGGCACGGTCTTCAACACTCGACCACGAACGGCAAGCGGAGATCGCCCGCCTCACCAACCTCAACCGTGAGACGCAAGCGCAACTCGCCGCGCTCGCGAATCGCAACCGCGAGTTGCAAATCGAGATCACGCGCCTGGCGAGTCGTGACACCGAGTTGCAGACGCAGGTCGCGCGCTTCACGAACCAAACGAACGAGCTACAGTCCGAGGTCGCACGTTTGACAAGACGTAGCGGTGACTTGCAGAACGAGTTGGCGCGCCGACGCGAGGCCGATTCGCTTATCACCGCCCCTGGCTCGCGCGCGGTCGCGCTGGCGGGGACGAAAGCGGCACCCGGCGCGACCGCCAAACTTATCTATGACCGACAAAGCGGAAACGTTGCGCTCTTCGCGTATGATCTGCCGCCCGCGCCGCCCGGTAAAACTTATCAACTCTGGCTGATCGCCGGCGGCAAGCCGCAGTCGGCGGGCGTCTTCACAACGGATCGAGAGGGGCGTGCCGTGCTGCGCAGTCAAGTTCCGAGAGGCGGGCGCAACGCTTCCGTCTTCGCCGTCACCCTCGAACCCGCGGGCGGCGTGAGCGCACCGACCGGCGATAAGTACCTGCTCAGCCCCGCGTCGTAAATCTCTTCACTCCGCCCTTTCGAAAGAGCGTCCCGCCAAGCTCTTACTCGCCCGTATAACATCCGTTCGGGCCGGCTCGAAACGACCATCCCGCCCTCCAACGAGGGGCGCCCGTCCGAAGCACCCGGCGTGTGATCGCGCGCTCGTAAAAAAATCCTCGAAAAGAAATCCAATAGTCGCACCGCTCCGTATTTGCTCTTCAGAAGCAACCAATATTTTTGCAAATCATTAGTTCAAAGGAGCCAGGCGTCTGGCGCAAGCGTTGATGTCTTGCCGCGATGGGACACGCACGCTGAATCTCGCGCGACTCGTCCGACGCGGGCAACCAAAGAGTAGGATTAACTTCAAGCTCAATTCTCAACAGTCCCAACCGGACTTGTTAGCGCGTACGGCGTTCCGATTGGACAAGCAGTCGACGATCTCAAAGTTGGATGAACTGATGAACAGCTTCGCCGCTGGCGAACGCGGCCAACGGCTTCACCCATTTTCGATTTTCGGGAATATTTCGCGCACAGAGTTTCCCAGAAGTTCGAGTCACTCGCACGCGCCACACGGCGCACTTTAGGAGGGTTTATTGTGTCTGTCACTTCCGATGTGTTAACGAAAGTTGCTACCAATCGGTCTAACCGACGCCGATTCATGGGCCAGGCGGGACTGGCCGGCCTCGGCGTTCTTGGCATCAACCATCTCGCCGGCGTCGCCATCGCTCAAACGGGCGGGCCGGTTCTGTCCGACGCTAACATCTTCAACTTCGCTCTAAATTTGGAGTACCTCGAAGCCGAGTACTATCTACGGGCGGCGTTCGGCACGGGTCTTAACGCCGGCGACATCGACGGACTGGGAAGCCTCGGTCCGGTCTTCGGTGGTCGCCAGGTTTCGTTCGAGAGCGCCACCATCAGGCAGTACGCCGAAGAGATTGCCCGCGACGAAGAAGCGCACGTCAGATTCCTGCGCGCGGCGCTCGGCGACGCGAAGGTCGCTCGTCCGACAATTGATCTGGAATACAGTTTCACTGTCGCCGCCCGCGCCGCCGGCGTGATCGGGCCGAACGATACTTTCGACCCCTACGCGAACGAGAATAACTTCCTGCTTGGCGCCTTCATTTTCGAAGATGTCGGGGTGACGGCATATAAGGGAGCGGCCAGGTTCATCGAGAACAAAGATTTTCTCGAAGCCGCCGCCGGGATTTTGGCTGTCGAAGCCTATCACGCGAGCGAAGTTCGGACGGTGCTTTACGGGCGCGGCCAAAGCGCTCCGGCACTGATCGACGCGGTTCAGAAAATCTCCGACCTGCGAGATTCCGCTGACGGCCCGGGCGACCAGGATCAGGGCATTGTTCTGAACAACACAGCCAACATCGTGCCCACCGACGCCAACGGCGTCGCATTCAGCCGCACCCCGAGCCAAGTGCTTAATATCGTTTACCTCGGTGGCGAGGCGGCGGGCTTCGGCTTCTTCCCAGAAAAAATGAATGGCGAGATTAAGTAGGCGAGCGCTTACACAATCTTGTCCCAGTAGGAGACTATACAAATGTCCAACATCGGAATCTCATTCAAAAAATTCTTATTCGCTGTTGCTGTGGCGGCGCTCTTCGCCGCGCCGTCAATGGCGGATACAGTCACCTTCTCAGGCAACACCACCGGCGGCCCGACGTACAATCGTACCGAGACAGGTGCCGCGCCCGGAACAATATCAGCGATTGGCACCGCCGTGCGTTACAGCGTCTTTCAGGTCAATGTTAGTGCCACTGGAAACTATTCTTTCCTGAGCACATCGACGACCCCTCTCTACGATCCGTTCATCGCGCTCTACACGAACAGCTTTAACCCGGCGACGCCGTTGGTTAACTTCACAATTGCTAACAACAACCTCACTCCGCCTAACTTCACACAGTCCGGACTCGGAGTTCTCTCTCCGCTGTCATTGACCACCGGGGTGAATTACTTTCTAGTGCAAAGCGGCTTCGACAATAATGATTTCGGCGCTTTCACTATCGTCGCCAACGGGCCGGGAACCATCACGGTCACGCCCGGCGGCGGGGCACCGATCCCCGAACCGGCGACGATGATTCTGCTCGGCACCGGCTTAGCAGGACTCGCAGCGAGCGCCCGTCAACGGCGCAAAAACTAATAAGACCGAAACCTTGCGTCGACCTCTATCGGGTTGATTAAAGAGCCACCCGCGGCATCAACTGACAGTTGATGCCGCGGGTGGTTTTGTTTCGACCGATCTGTTCCTGGACGCGCGCGCATCCGTGCCGCGGGACTGGATGTGCTCGACTTCGGCATGACTAAGCGTCTGCGGCGGTGAGTTGACTTCAATCTCTCCGTTGACAATCTGACGAACAAACGTTATCTAGAGACGCAAAACTATTTCGCATCGCGTCTGTGTCCGGGGGGATGAAGTCATCTCGCGCATCCACGGCGCGCCCGGTTACCCGATTGGTTTCACCGTCGGTTTGACGTTTCGGCTCATCGAGAATGATTGATCAAGGTCGCTTAATCTTTCTCCATCTCAGTCTTCAGTCCGCGAAGCACAAACGTACCGGGCACACTCTCGACGTGCTTTTCGAGACGCGGCACCCGGTCAATTTCTCCAAGGTCAATAATCTTGTCTTCACCACGTGAAAACAGTTCGCCGACCGATGTCGAACTGCTCCACGCCGTCGCGCGCGGAGACGAGATGGCATTTGCCGCTCTGCACGATCGCTACGCACACATCCTATTCGGGTTGATGCTCCGTATATTACACAGCCGCGTCGATGCGGAGGATGTGTTGCAGGAGGTCTTCCTGCAAGTCTGGCAGCGCGCTGCCAACTTCGACGAAACGCGCGGACGCCCTTTCACATGGCTGGTGACGCTGGCCCGCAGCCGCGCCATCGACCGCCTGCGATCCTCGAACGCTCGCGACCGCGTGGCGTCTGAAGCCGCACATGACGTGATGGAAACAATCGGCGACGCCGCCGATGAAGCCATTCTTGCGGAAAACCGGGAGGTCGTGCGCCACGCGCTCGCGGCCATTCCGGAAGACCAGCGGCGAACACTGCACCTCGCTTACTTTGAAGGACTGACCCAAACCGAGATTGCGTCTAAGCTCGGCGAGCCGCTCGGCACCGTCAAGACGAGGATGCGTTCGGGGATGATTAAGCTGCGCGATTTAATCGGCAACCGGCTGGGGAGCGCGCGGTAGAATTTTTGATGAACCACGAAGAGTACAAAGAGGCGCTGGCACTTGAGGCGCTTGGCGCGCTCGAAGCGGCGGAGCGGCTGGCACTCGAAGCGCACCTTGAGACGCGTGCCGAGTGCCGCCGCGAAGCGGCCGAGATGCGCGACGCGGCCGCCGCGCTCGCCTATACGGTCGCGCCGGTCGCGGTTCCCGCCGCGCTGCGTACTCGGATACTGGAAAGCATCAAAGCACACCCGCGAACAATCGGTGGCGGCGAGGGCGACGGCAACCAGAACGCCGGCACGCCGGATTCACACGGCGCGGAAGTTTCGAACGCGGCGGGTGGTATTGGTGACAGCCGTGACCGGCAACCGCAGGTAGCTGCCTCGAACGTCGTCCCGCTACGCCCACGCGCATCTTTGGCGGGCGCCCTCCAATCGTGGGTCGGCGCGATTGCCGCATCAATCATCATCGCCGTGCTAGTCGGCGCGCTCGTCGTGCAGTGGCGACGCAACAACGATCTGCGCGCGGAGTTAACGCAACTTTCCGGACGCTCGGACGAGATTCAACAACAACTCGCCCGCGAGCGTGAGGAGCGCGAATTGTTCAGTGCCCCGGACACGCGCGTCGTGGCGCTCGCCGGAACGAAGATCGCGCCGCGCGCCAGTGCCCGCCTCGCCTACGAGCGCGGCAGCGGACGCGCCGTGCTCTACACCAACAATCTGCCGCCCGTGCCCACCGGCAAGGCTTACCAACTGTGGTTCATCGCCGGCGGCAAGCCTTTGCCCGGCGCGGTCTTCAAACCTGATTCCGAAGGGCACGCGACGCTGCGTGAGACAGTCCCCACCGCCGGTCGCAACGCTTCCGTCTTCGCGGTCACACTCGAACCGGAACAGGGCGCGTCCACCCCGACCACTGACGCCATGTATCTTCTGAGCGGCGCGTCGTAATTTCCGTCCGTCGCTTCAGAGCCGCTCTGCCACAACGCGCGAAAGTTTTCGCCGTACATAAAAACCGAACCGTTGCCTTCGTTCGTAAATCAGTTGATCCACACGGATCGCTGTCAGTACACGCGAAAGAACACTGAGACGGAGGACGCAACGACAAGGATAGACCGACGCAAAACTTAAAGGGTTAGGGGGACAACAACGAAGCGGAAGCGCCTGTGTCGGTTTTCGACATTGCGGCGCTTCCGCTTCGTTCTTTATTTGATTTCTTTTCCCAGCCTCTTTCATGGCTCCGTCGCGACTAGCGCGGCGAGCGGCGGTGATTGATTCCTCTTGGTCGAGTATCTGCTGTGAAAATAACTGGGGCCGGACCTATGCTGCTACAGGTAGCTCCTCGACCGTCACCTTTAGTCCCAGCGTTTCCAGCTTCCTGATTAACCGTGTCCGTTGCTGCACCACATTCTGT
>JACDEG010000277.1 GCA_013816505.1 Pyrinomonadaceae bacterium
AATACGAAAGGGATCAGATGCCGTCGCCGAGAATAACTTGCGTTCCGGGCCACCCAGAGCTGGAACGGTGAAAATTGCGTTTTCCGATTCACGGATGAAAGCGATGCGGCGACCATCAGGCGACCAGGCAGGGTACCACTCGTTGCCGGGATTAGTCGTTAGTCGCAACGGTGTGCCGCCATCAATGAGCTTCACATAGATGTCTTCGTTATCACCCTTTTCGCCACCCCACACGAAAGCCACAAAGTTGCCGTCGAAAGAAAAAGCAGGGTGACGCTCGCGACCCGGAAAACTGGTGAATGGGATGACCTTCATCGGTTGCCCCGGTGTCTTAGCTTCATCCTGATCAATGAACTGAGAGAGCCCGAAAGCAATGCCGACGATGGCCACGACGAATGTCGCGAAAGCGAGGAGCGCGCCCAGCTTGTGGCGTTTGATCTCGCTGACGAGGTATTCAGCGCTTGAGGTTCCGGTGTGTGCCGCCTCAACCGCGCCGGTCGGCGACGCCACATGAGCGCTTTCCGTTTCCAACCGTATGTGCGTGCTGATCCCGGTCACCGTTGCGCTATGGCCTGAATTAGGCTGCGCGGAGCGTTCTTTGTTGGCTGCAAATTCCAGGTCTTGCTTCAAGCTCTGCAAATCAACCAGCAGATGATTGATTGTTTGGTAACGCTCTTCTCTGTCCTTGTGTAGCGCTTTATTGATAATCCGCTGGAATTTGGGTGGTACATCCTCTCTATATCGCACCAGCGGCGGCGGTTCTTTGTGCAATATCGAGGCGATATAATCACCCACCGTTGGTCCCTCGAATGGGGCATGGCCTGCCACCATCTCATAGAGCACGACACCCATACTCCAAATGTCTGTGCGGGCATCCACCGCCACCTCTCGTGCTTGCTCCGGTGACATGTACCTTGGCGTGCCCATCACCGTACCAGGCTCTGTCTTGAACAGAGGCGTCGTTGGTGCGTCACAATCAACCGCAGTTGATTGTCCCTCGATGAGCTTGGCCAGCCCGAAGTCGAGCACCTTGATGTATCCATCCTTGCGCACCATGATGTTCTCCGGCTTGATATCACGATGCACAATGCCGACCGCATGTGCTGCCGCGAGCGCCGATGCTACCTGCGTAGCGACATTGAGCACGTCGCTCAACCTCATCCCGGTGTTGTCCATCTGCTCGCGTAGCGTGAGCCCGTCGATGTACTCGCTTGCAATGAAGTTTGCGAAATCCGTCTGCCCAACCTCATAGATGGTAAGAATGTTCGGATGATTGAGAGCTGAAACAGCATTCGCTTCTTGCTCGAAACGCCGCACGCGGTCTTCGTTGCGAGTCAATTCAGATAGCAACAGCTTGAGAGCAACCGCGCGTTTCAATCGCGTGTCGTGCGCAAGATAGACCTCACCCATTCCGCCTGCGCCAAGCAGCGAGCGAATTTCAAAGCGACCCAAACGTGTCCCTGGAGCAATCGGCATAACTATAACGCAGTGGATCTGCGCACCCCAATTTGGCAAGACTCTATTCTACTCTGAGAGAAAGTCAAGAGACTTTGATTTCGACTGCTTCTGTGAATACGATTAAAGAGGACTATTGAACGGCAACTCGCGACTGACACTCCGCGAACTAGCCCCAGTCGATGCAGTTGCCAAGACATGCTTACCGTTGCCGCTGAGTCGCGCCGATTGATGTAGCGTGGAGCGAGGTGCTCGACATCTCGGAAGCGGGCAGACAACTCTACCCAGTGCAATCATTCATCTCTCCATTCCGTCTGATAATGAAAAATTGAATCTTTAAGGCTTCCGAGATACCGTAACGCCCTCAGTCCGTGCAGAAAGAAATAAGCTCCCCCTTTAACCGTCACGAAGCTACGAAGATTACTGACGCGCGTGCGCAAGGGGTCATCCTGCACAGTAAAAAGTCTGTCAGTTTTGTCGTGATTGCCGATGAGCGGGTCGGTCTCACGTTGAAGACCGGAAAACGTTGTGTTATTGATCCAGGTCTGCTGGATTAGCTCGAATTGGCGTTCGATATCGCTGTTGAGGCAGATGAAATGCAAACCGCGTTCAGTCCCATCCTCGACGAAAGGGTTAGCGAGTCTGTGACCATAGGAGCGACCGCGACGCAAGATGCTGTGCCGTTTCGCTGACTGCAACGCTGTCTGTGAGTCTGGGCCGAGAGCGTCGCGCGGATTGGCGCGGCGGATATGTGCTCCGATGGGGCAGGCAAACCCGTGTCCGTCATTTTCGTAGAACTCAAAATCATTTTCGCTGTTCAGCGTTGAAGTGCCGGCGTGCGGGTCACCTGACGGGTATTTTACGAGCGGCGCGCCGCTCGTCCAGCGTCCGACGAACTTAGCCGCGAGACGTTCGCGCGCGGCTTGGTCGCTCGTACCGTCCGAACGTCGCGTCGCGTCATCAAGGAAGCGCCAGAATTCGGCGACGTGCTGCGCCATCTGGCGGAAGACAAGATAGGTGGCATTGCGACCGAAGTCAGGCATTCCGGTTGCCGATGGAGTATCGGCAACAACACCGTAATCATTGACGTAGCCGAGAATAAACTCTCCCGCCTTCAGCACAGTAGCGTGACCGGTTCGGTCCAATTGCCGTGACAGACGCCCGCTTCCTTCGATCACAGGCTGACCAATGCCATCAGCAAAGCCGAAGTGTTCTTTGGTGTCCTCCTGCCGTCCTGCTGAAAGCGCCGACACCTCTTGAATCCCTCTGGCAGCTACTATATCGTTCCGCCGTTGTCTGAGTTGCGCCTCAAGTGCATCCTCGTCCCGGGCGAAAACAAGCAGGAGTATGTCGACAGGATTGTCGGCGTTGCCCCAATGCCATTCCTGCGGAGCGCTATCCTTCGTATCGCCAAGGATACGCGCGCGATGCTCAGCCGCCATGCCTTCTTGAAAGGCGAGTGAGAAGGTAGCGAGCGCTGCCGGGTCCAGACCGAGCTTGCTGAGTCCGGTGTGGGTGAGAGCGAGATTGACGGAGAACACTTCTTGTTCACGCTCTGCCTTACTGACCGCGACCGCGGTACGAACCTCATCGGTTAGTCGCGCAAGCCATTGCCGGCTGGATGCCACGTCGGAGATGCGAAGCAGCAAGTAAGTCGCACACGGCAAATGACCATATGAACTCAGCAAGAAGCCTTGAATGTCGTGATGTTCCAACTGTGCCATCGGTTTCTTCCCTCAACTGAATCACTCAAAAGTGACAGGTAAATGGTGACAGGTGACAGGACAGTTTGAATTCAGTACCGCACCAGGACGAGTCATATGCGCCAGAATCTTGACCTAAAAAACTTTGGCTCCGCTCGGAAAAACTCGCGTGCCTTAACGCTTTCTTGTTACCTGTCACCTGTCACCTGTCACTTGTCACTGTTGAGTATTTAGAAGCGGCGCAGCCAACTCCGCACTGCTGTTTCGTCGAGCGAGGTGAAAAGGTCTTCTCGAATCGCGCTGTTGTTATCGATGTTTTGGACGGTCAAATCTGGATAAGCGCTGTACCACACGCGCGTGGCGGTTTGCTTATCACGTGCGAAGGACTTGAAGCGTGGACCGTTACGTGACCCGTCGAGCACCAGGAACCTTGTCGGAGGAAAGTCGGTCGTGTTACTCCAGATGCCGGTCAGCCCTGTGCTCGCTTTGTCGATAAAGTCATCAAGGTAGTTTCCCCAGCTACCGCCGTAGTTGCTAAGAAAGAGAAGTCGCCTGCCTTCGTCGATCAGCGACCAGTGGGCGAAGTGGATGCTGGGGATGCCCATCAGTTTGCCTCTGGTGGAAGTGCGGGCAATGAGATTGGCAACCCATAGCACTGATCTGAGAGTTACTCGCCTGAACCAACCCGGCTTAACACGGAAGATGCCCGCATAGTGATTTTGGACGATGCGATCTTCACGTTTCGCAAGATGCTGAACATGCGCAGAGCTAACCGGACGGAATTGATCGGGGTCGAGTTTTTCATGCCGCCGCAAAACTATCACCGACACAATAGCCAAGGGAATCAGCACCGGCAAAAACAAGAGCGCACACATCGCAACAAGTGCGATCTTCGCCCACGGCGTAAACTGTTCTATGATTGTTTGACGTGGTCGGACGTTGATAGCCCACGTCAACGATGGGTCATCGCTGACGAACTGCTGAATGCGTTGACGCAGCGAACCGAGCGGTTCATCAATCTTCCCATCTGTGACCAGATCATCGAGAAAGACTTCAATTCGGTCACGCAGGGTGGTTTCCTGATGGATACGTTCTGCGCCGCGACCGACGTTACCGATGTGGTATGCGTTTGGCCAAACGACATGAGCGCGTAAGTAAGCTGTCATCTTTTGTCGGTCATATGATCCGGTAGCGGTGTAACCCAAACAGCAACTGTATATTCCATGTAGACCATGGCCGGCATGCCGCAGCAAGTCTTCGAGATAGGCATCAAGAGCGCCGTCGAAGTTGTTCTCAAAGACAAGGTCGGGACCGCAATCTCCATCATCGAAAATCACGAAACTCGCAAAATGGAGTCCCTTCAGGGAAGCGAATGGTACAAACGGATTGCTCGACTGGTTGCTTTCAATCTGCTCCAGCAGCGTTGTCAGTTGGGTGACTTTGCCGGGGTCTATTTTGGTGATGAATGTGAGGACAGTCTGCGCCATAGCTTTCCTCGGTATGCAATCTACGTGACAATGTGAATCAGATGTGAATCAGATTAGGGGCAAGCGAGTCACGTCGCGCCGGCACAATATTTCCGTCGCAAACAATTGTCAATACCGTTGAAGTGGGTGGCCGGGACAATTCATTTATCGTAGATCATTAATTATCCTTGGACGTATCCACGCATCGTTGAAATACTCACTATCGGACGCGGCTCGGCCGGACTTAATATTAATTTCTACCAGTGAGGATTGAGCAGAGATGACCACACTCAAACGGCGAGCTTTTATCGGCGGCGCGATGGCGGTCGGCGCGGCCGTATTGGCGAAGCCTATAGTGACGTTGCCCGGCAGTGTCACTAAGAACTTAATGCAGTCATCACGCGCACTCGAGTCGCGTATCGACGTACTCGTGGGCGAACCCATCGCGACCATCAACCCGGACATCTACGGACATTTTGTCGAGCACCTGGGCGGCGTCGTCTACGACGGCATCTGGGTCGGCGAGAATTCGAAGATACCGAACACGAACGGCATCCGCACCGCGCTCGTCGATGCTATGCGTCGCATTAAGCCGTCGGTGATTCGTTATCCGGGAGGCTGCTTCGCAGATAGTTATAACTGGCGAGACGGCATCGGCGAACGTTCAAAGCGTCCGCGTCGCACCAACTTCTGGGTTGATGCGCCGGAGTCAGCGGTCCGCGGTCAGAACGTTCCGCAGAACTACGAGCCGAATCACTTTGGCACCAACGAGTTCATGCGCTTCTGTCAGCTCACGAACGGACAGGCTTACCTTGCGGCGAACCTGCGGGGCCTGGGCGCTCAGGATTTTTACGAGTGGGTCGAATACTGTAACTCGCCTGCCGGAACGACGACGGGCGCGGACATGCGCGCCAGCGGCGAGGTGCCGAGCCGCGAGCCGTTTAAGGTTCAATACTGGGGCGTCGGAAACGAGACGTGGGGCTGCGGTGGCAACCTCACACCGGAAGAGTACGCGGCGGAATTTCGTCGCTTCACCGCCGCCGTACCACGTTACGGTGTTCCGCTTAAATACATCGCGTCAGGCTCGAACGGCGAAGACCTCAACTGGACGCGCGGCTTCTTCGCCAGGACGCGGGAGAAGGGCGAAGGCATCTTCAACAACATCTATGGATGGGGCCTGCATCATTACGCCTGGAATTTGTCGCAAGGCAAAACAACCGACTGGCTCGCGGGCAAGCGCGACGCATTACAGTTCGACGCGGCGGAGTATTACGAACTGCTGCGTGAGGGCGACCGGATGGAGTCGCTCATCAACCGACACTGGACGGTGATGGGCGAGTACGACCGGCAGCATCGCACGAAGCTCGTCGTGGATGAGTGGGGCGCGTGGTACAAACCGGGCACGGAGATTGTTCCAACTCATCAATTCGGTCAGCAGTCCACGATGCGAGACGCGGTGCTCGCCGGACTCACGCTCGATACTTTTCATCGTCACGCCGACAAAGTCGTGATGTCTAACGTAGCGCAACTGATCAACTGTCTGCAGGCCCTCTTTCTCGCGCACGAAGACAAGTTCACTGTGACGCCGACCTATCACGTCTTCGAGATGTACGCCGCGCATCAAGCTGCACAGGCAGTGCGCGCCGAGTTCATCGCGCCGCGTGCAACATATACGCGCAACGACAAACCCGCAGACTTCTGGGGCCTCGCCGGTTCAGCTTCCTTGAAGGGCAAACAACTGACGCTCACGGTTATCAACGCTGACATCAACCAACCGCGCGAGGCCGAAATCAACGTCAGCGGCGCGCGCATCAACTCGGCGAACACGCGCGAACTCGCGGAACAGGACGTACACGCACACAACACATTCGACAACCCGCGCCTCGTGGCACCGAAGGACGCGCAAGTGGCCGTCACAAACGGTCGCCTCGTGCATCGTTTCGCGCCCGCATCCGTCACGCGGCTGCAAATCACACTTGGATAAAAAGTTGAAAGATAAATGCATGAAGGATGAATGCATAAAGGTGATGATGATCAGCGTCACGCTTTATTCTTCCCTTCATCCCTCATCCTTCATCCCTTATCCCTTAGAAGTCCTTCATCCCTTATTTCTATGACTTGGGAAGAACGTTGGCATCCGCTTCGCGAGGAGTGGATCATCATCGCGGCGCACCGGCAGCATCGCCCCTGGAGCGGCGAGATAATCGAACGCGCGGAAGCGTCTCCGCCAGCTTACTTGCCCGATTGCTATCTCTGCCCCGGCAACGAGCGTGTGAGCGGTCGGCGAAACGACGCTTATTCTTCAACTTTCGTTTTCGACAACGACCATCCGTGCGTCGGTCCGGACGCGCCGCTCGAATTGAACAAGCCAACCGGAATTTACCGGAGTCGACCCGCCACGGGCATCGCCCGTGTTGTCTGTTACAGTCCGAACCACAGTCTCACGCTCGCCGAATTAGAGCCGTGCGAAATCGAGATTCTCTTGCGAGTCTGGCAAGAACAATACACGGAACTTGGCAGCCGTCCGGAGATTAATCATGTGTTGATTTTTGAGAACAAAGGCGAAGCTGTGGGCGTCTCGAATCCGCACCCGCATTGCCAAATTTACGCGACCAACTTTGTCTTCAAAACGATTGAGACCGAGGCCCGCGTCTCGCGACAGCACCTTGCCGAGACCGGGCGCATCCTCTTCCAGGACATCCTCGAAGCCGAACGCGCCGACGGGCGACGCATCATCGTCGAGAACGAAACGGCGATTGCTTTGATGCCTTACTTTGCGCGCTACGCATACGAAGTTTACGTCGCGCCCAAAGCCACACACGCCAGTCTCGCCGCCTGCTCCGAACCTGAGCTAAAAGATTTCGCTCGCGTCTTAAAAGAAACGCTTGTTCGTTTCGACAACTTGTGGCGGATGCCGTTTCCTTACGTGATGGTGTTGCACCAAGCGCCGACCGATGAGGGCGCTCACCGAGGCTTCCACTTTCACGTCGAGTTCCACCCGCCGCTGCGCCGTCCGAACTTGTTAAAGTACTTAGCGGGACCGGAGATCGGCGGCGGCAACTTTCTCTCAGACACCGCGCCCGAAGAGAAAGCGGCGGAGTTGCGTGCTATCAGTCATATCCACTACAAACACGCTTGACATTGAAGTAACCAGATTTTAATTAGATCACTGATGCGATGCAGACCCGCGAACACCAACTTCAGAATCACACGGCACGCCACACGATGAATGTTCTGCCCGACACGTCTGAGTTTATTGAGATGCTTGGCTCCCTCGGTGGCATCTCGACGCCGGGAGTTCGTGAATTGTTCGACGAAGGAAGGGAAATAATCGTCGCACGCGCGCCCGGTCGCCTCGACGTGATGGGCGGCATCGCGGATTATTCCGGCTCGCTTGTGTTGCAGATGCCGATTGCCGAAGCAACGCACGTCGCACTCCAGCGTAACGGTCAGCACCACACGACGCGCACAGTGAAGATTGTCAGCCTGTCACCGGACGCGACGCGCGAAGCCGCGTTCGAGATGCGGCTCGATGACTTCGAGCAAGACGGAGAGCCGATCAGCTACCAGAGAGCGCACGAGTTTTTCGAGCGTGATAAATCGCGACACTGGGCGGCGTATGTGGCGGGCGTCTTTCTCGTGT
>JACDEG010000726.1 GCA_013816505.1 Pyrinomonadaceae bacterium
CGGCCAACCGAGGAACGCGCCGACCATCAACATCATCTTGACATCGCCGAGGCCCATCGCCTGGACGCCACGAAAACGCTCCCATAGCCACCCGACCAACCACAGCGAACCGCCCCCGGCGAGCGCGCCGACCAGCGCCCCGACCAGCGACAGCATCCATGCCGGTTGCCCTGGCAGTAAGCCGGCGGCGAGTGTCCCTGTCCCGTCGAGGTTGGGAATCAAAGCCCGCGCGACAAACGCGAAGACGATTCCCGGATACGTAATCGCGTTCGGCAGGATCATGTGCTCGGCGTCGATGAAGATGAGCGCGATGATGGCGGCGACGAATATCAGATCGAACGGCAGCGCAATCGTCAATCCGGAGCGGAGCGTGAAGGTGAGGGCGAAAAGAAGGGCCGTCATCGCTTCGACCGCCGGGTAGCGAATCGGGATCGGCGATTGGCACGCGCGGCAGCGTCCGCCGAGCACCAGGTAGCTGATGATCGGGATATTATCGTATGCCTTAATCGCCGCGCCGCACTTCGGGCAGCGCGAGTTTGGGAACACGATAGATTCGTCGAGCGGCAGACGGTGAATGACGACGTTTAGGAAGCTGCCAATCACCGCGCCGAAGATCGTCACCATTAAGAGAGCGACGGGATACGAAACGAAAGGCGAATCGTCGGCCTGGGCTAAATAGAATTGTAGAAGCATGTGCAATGTCTGGGAATTGATTCTGACGTGGAGCAGGTGGAGTCGACGGATTACGAACTCACGAATGCCGATGACGCGCGAGGGGCGTGAAAGATTTGGCGCGTCGATTCGGCATCAATCTCAACCTTGCGGCGGTGAGCGTCTTCTGTTTGAGGGAATCCGCACTTGACGCCCCGCCGACCTTTCAGCATATTAAAGCTTCGCGCGCATTTTCGAAAGATGTAAACAAACTCTCGAAAATCATGGAGGGGATCGCGTTTGAGTTCTCGTGTTCTGCTGCTGGCTGTCTGCTGCGTCGGCCTGATAGTAATTGCCGTCTTCGTTTACCTGCCCTTTACGTTCGCGCCGCTTTCTCGCGTCGAGCCGGGCGCGGTCGTCGAAACCAACTTTGCACGGGCGGCAGCAGCGTTGCCGTCACCTTCGGTCGAGCCGCCGCCGACATTCGACGCAGCCGTGTGGCTCGCCGTCCGAGGCGAGGAGCCTGAAGGACACGGCTTCTTAATTGAAACGCTGGACGGTCGTCGTACGCTCGCGTCGCACAACGCCGACACCGGCTTTAATCCGGCGTCGCTGCTGAAGCTGGCGACCTCGCTCGTGTCGCTGCGAAAGCTTGGCGCGGGCCACCGCTTCGAGACGCGCGTCTTCGTCAACGGGGAAATCGATTCAGCCGGAGTCTTAAACGGCAAGGTTCATGTTGCTGGCGGCGACCCGACCTTCGGCGATGTCGCCGCCGTGATGATCGCCCGCGAGTTGCGTGCGCGCGGCATTAACAAAATCAACGGCGACGCTGTCGTCACGCCCGACTTCTGTTTCAACTTCAGTGAATCGCCGGAAGAGTCGGCGCAACGACTCGCGCGCGTCATGCGACTTGGCCAGACGGAGCTTCAAGCCAAAGTCGGCGCGGCCCCGGCGGCGGGTAGACCGCTCTTTGTGTTCCGCTCGTACCCGCTCAGCGACGTCTTGCTGTACATGAACTCGCACTCGAACAACTTCGTCGCCGACCGTCTCGCCGGGCTGTCCGGCGGCCCCGAAGGTGTCAGACAATTTCTCATTCATGAATTGAGCATCCCAGACGATCAGGTGCGGGTTACGATGGCGTCGGGACGGCAGAGCAATTTGTTGACGCCACGCGGGGTGCTGAAGGTTATCCGCGCACTGAACGACGAAGTGACGCGCCAGGGGTTGAAACTCGAAGACGTGATGCCGGTGATGAGCGACGATTACGGAACGCTGCGGCGGCGACTCGAAGGGACTCCGCTTGACGGCGCGGCGCTGGCGAAGACCGGGACGTTGCCGACCGAGGTTGATGGCGGGATGGCGAGCCTCGCCGGAATCATCAACACTCAGGATGCCGGCGTGATCGCGTTCGCATTGCTTGACCGGGGCGGCGATGTCGGATGGCACCGTCAAATGCAGGACGAGCTATTGCTTGAAATAATCGCTCCCCACGACCTGCCGCTGGTGATACCCATCGAGGCCCCGCGTCAACTGCTTTCGCCATCCGCCTTAAGTGTCGATCCGCAAGTCAGCGCCGCCGCAATCACCACCCAGTAAAGGCAGTTTTGAGTTTTGAGTTTTGAGTTTTCAGCTTAAAACTCAAAACTCAAAACTGTTCCTCACAGTTTACTGCTTACGTCTTCGGCCTGCTGCTTTTCCCAAAGAAGCAGGTGCTTGAGGAATGCGTGGTGCGCGGCGAAGCGGGCGATGGAGAGGCCGGCGAGTCCGTCGCGGAAGCCCGCTTTGAGAATGAAGCTGCGCGTGAAGGCGGCAGGAGCTGCGACCGCGATGCGCAGCGCGGAAGTTCGTTTTCCCGCTTCAAACATTTTCAGCGCGGCGAGCGGTGCGTAACGTTCGCCGATCATCCGATGGTGGTGCGCCGCGTCGCGCACACTGTAGTGA
>JACDEG010000727.1 GCA_013816505.1 Pyrinomonadaceae bacterium
TTCTGCGAGTTCTTCATCAAGTGTGCGAGGTGTGCCTCTCGCGCCTGCCGCGTCTGCTGCCTCGCACACTTGAGTTCTTTATTAAGTTCCTTGACCGTCAGGTTAAGTTGGTGGACTTGCCGGACCTTGCTCGCCAGTTCCTCCTCGAGCTTGGCACTGCGTCCCGTGAGTTGCTCGATCTTCTCGAGGTGCGCCGCGGTCGCCCTGATGGCCAGTTGATGCACACGCTCATCCTCAACCTCGATCATCTCATAGAGCTGTTTGATCGTCGCCGCTACGGCCTCGACCCCTCGCTCATAGATGACTTTGATCTCCGCCTTCCTTAACACGGCGCTCCCTGACTCCACAGGACTGATGATAAAATCAGCAGCAAGGTAGCGGCCGGGGGTAGAGGAAGTATTCCTTTTTCGTGCTGTTTATCTGGCTGTTCCGGCCTGCCCCGCTCTTGCCAAGACTATGGACTACACTTCCATCATTGATGAGTTGCGTGCCGCTTCCCTCTTCGATCTCTTTCGCTTACATGCGGCTCTCAAGCTACAGTTGGAAGACCCTGAGCGGATCGAGCAAGTCAGGAGGAGGTTGCGCCCGGGCATGCCTATCAGAGGTAGTATCAAAAGTTGTGGAAATAAGATGAGGCTCTGAAAATAGAGATAGCGTATCCTTGTTTGAACCCAAACAAAACAACCGTCGGTTAGCAGCCGACAGAAAGGATACGCTATGAACGAATTCTACAACACGCAGATCTTTACTGTCCCTACGACAGAAGATGACCCGATTGAAGCTTTGGTTCGACGCGGGGCGAAAGTCATGCTCCAAGCTGCTCTCGAACGAGAGGTCAACGAGTATTTAGAGCGTGCGCGCCATCAGCGAAGCGAACCGGAGTCGGATTTTCGAGGTTATCGAAATGGACACTCGAAAGAGCGCAAGATCAGTGTCGGCAGCGGGACTATAAAGATCAAGACACCAAGAGTGTCGGATGTACCACAGGGACAAGCGGAGTTCGAGTCTCGCCTGGTCAAGCCTTATCAGCGCCGCTCGCTGTCATTGCAGCACCTCTTCCCCAAGCTATTTATCGAAGGTTTGGCGACCAGAGACTTTGAACCGGCCTTGAGATGTTTGATGGGCGCGGAGGCAGCACTTTCGCCCTCGACGATTTCGCGCCTCAACACTGGATTCAAAGCTGAGTATGAGGATTGGAGCAAAAGCAGCCTCGCAAGCCTGCCGATAGTTTACGTGTGGGTCGATGGCATCTATCTCAAAGCGGGCATTGCAAATGAGCGGGCTTGTTTGTTGGTCGTTGTGGGAGCGGATGTTTCGGGCACAAAGCATCTGCTGGCGCTGGAGGAAGGTTATCGAGAGTCAAAAGAAAGCTGGCTCGAAGTAGTCCGCAGATTGAAGGCGCGCGGGATGAACGAACCGGCCTTGGCGGTTGGAGACGGCGGCTTGGGATTCTGGGCGGCAGCCGGTGAAGTGTGGCGCCAGACCAAGCAGCAGCGGTGTTGGGTGCATAAGATGAGAAATATCTTAGATAAACTGCCGCACAAAGAGCGGGCGGAAGCGGCGCAGAGTTTGCGAGCGATTTACCTGTCACGCACCAGAGAAGAGGCAAAGGCTAAAGTCTTAACCCTGGCAAAGAGCTGGCGGGGGATGTATGACAAAGCGGCGGAATGTTTGATGGATGATCTGGACAGGATGTTGACCTACTTTGATTTCCCGGCGGAGCATCACAAACATCTGCGAACGACCAACCCGATAGAGTCCATCTTCGCGACCGTGAGATTACGCACCGGGGCGATGAAAAGACTGCGGTCGTCACGCTCGGCGGTCTATTTAATCTTTCAGATCGTGCGGCGAGCGGAGAAGAGTTTGCAAAGGTTGAGCCATGCCGAGAAGCTGCGGTACGTCACGCTGCCAAACCAGTTGCTGGCTCACACAGTTGTGGCAGCATGAGGTGAAACGAAGCTAAGGCAAGGATGCGCTAACTTCTTTTCCACAACTATTGACACGAGCTCAAGGGCTTCAGGATTTCCTTGTAGAGTTCAAGGAGCGT
This sequence comes from Pyrinomonadaceae bacterium, assembly GCA_013816505.1. GTDB lineage: Bacteria > Acidobacteriota > Blastocatellia > Pyrinomonadales > Pyrinomonadaceae > JACDEG01. Next base: position 2,051 of record JACDEG010000727.1, read on the forward strand.
CCGTGGCTCGCCAATCCACAAGCCGAGTGGGATTCAGAGCGAAGCCTTCTTCTGGTCACAATCGAAACCGAAGGGGATGACCCGTGGCTCGAAGCGCAAGGCGTAGCCGATGAAGTTTGGGATTGCGTCGCCGCGTACTTTAACTTCTCGTCGGAAAGAATCAGCTTCGACATTCTGGAAGCGAAGTCGATTGCCTGAGGTCGCCTATTAATTTCGGCGTCCGGTGCCGTCCGCGAATGATCGTTCATGACTACAACGGAACCGGCTTTTGGAGTCCCGAAGCCGTGCAGCGACGCTATAAACTGTATGCCCGACGTTATGGCGTACCCCCGCTCTATGACCTTAGCCCGCGCGTGCATCAAGAGGGCGGGAAACGATGGGTATACCCGGTGATAGGTCGCGTCATCGAGTGCATCGAAACGGGTGACCTAGCCTGCGCCGAAATCGGCGTCGAGTTCATTGAGGAGAGTGCTTCTTTCCCCTTCGGTATGATCCTGAAGTCGAATACCGCCCGCGCGCTGCGGCGCGGTCGTCTGACC
>JACDEG010000728.1 GCA_013816505.1 Pyrinomonadaceae bacterium
ACGCGCGTGCCGGCCGGCGGCAGGCTTGAGTCCGGGGCCGAGGTGCGGATCGTGATCCAATCAGCGTCGGTGTTAGTGCCGGGCTTGTAGGGCAAGCGGAACGAGCCTGTGTAGGAAGCGCCGGCTTGCAGCACAATCGTGTCACCGGGTCGCGCCGCGTTGAGGGCTTTCTGAAAATCGCCTCCGGCTTTAACGGAGATTGTGTTCGGAGCATTAGTTGCAGTCGGGGCCTTAGTCGCGGTCGGAGCCGTGGCCGCAGTCGGGGCCGAAACGCGCCGCGGACGCTCCTGCTGTGAGAAAGACAGACGACCCTGCGCCGAGAAAAGGAGCAGTCCTCCGACGATGAACAGTCCGAGAAGCGCGCCGGCCACTACCTTCTGCCAACTCTTCCAATCAAGAAATCTGAGCGCCAGCGACCGGTGCGACCCATCGTCTTCCGTCTGCAAAGTCTTCATGCAATCTCCCCTACCGAATTGCTCTCTAGCTGTGTTGCCACCAGTAGTAAATAATCTTCACGTATTCGCCGGCGACCATGCTCCAGCCACGCGCCTCCAGCCACCATAACATCGGGCGCGGCGTCTGCTGTCCCGGAGCGGCCGTCGCGAGACCGACTTGAATTCCGGACTCCGCGAAGACACGGCAGAGCGCCAATCGTGCGCGTCGCGAATGATACGCCGAAGTCACGACCAGCACCGAACGGAGGCCGCGCGTCGAAGCGTGCTCGCGCAGCAGCAGCGCCTCTTCGTAGGTACCTGAAACCGTCTGCGGCAGCACTTGGATGCGCTCCGCCGGCACCCCCGCCCGCTGTAATTCATCGACCGCGCGTTCGACGAAGAATGGGTTACGCTGCTGCGCGCTCGACCACCCGCCACGCTGGTTGTCGTTCGTCAGAATTATTACGGGCGCGCGTCCCTGTTGGAACAGTTCGGCAGCACGGCGCGTGCGCTCGACGTAGGTGGCCGATCCGCCGAGCACGACGAGCGCATCAGCGTGAAGCAAATCCGTCTCCACCATCAATGCTCGCGCAGCGCCCCACGCGATTAGCCACCATGCGCAAAGGAGCGCCACGGCAAAGCGCATGATAGACATCTTCCATAAGGGAGCACGAGCCACGGATGAAGCGCCCGCCTTTCACCGCCGTGGGCGTGCTACCAACAGATTCCCTGGTACGAGCCGTCGCTTACCCGACCATCGAACAACCGCACCAGGTCGATCACGATCTGGTCGCCGCGGAATTGTGTTTCGAGTTGGCGGAACTCATCGGCCTTGTTGCCGATGACGATCACTTCCGAATCCGCGATGACTTCGGCGATGCTGTCGCGCATCAACTGCGAGATGTGTGGAATCTCGCGCTCGATGTAATCTTTGTTGGCCCCGAAGAGGCGGGCGAGCGAAACGTCGCGGTCGTAGATCGCCATCCGCATTCCCTTGCCGATCAACGTCTCGATCAGCGCCACCATCGGTGATTCGCGCAGGTCGTCGGTCCCGGCCTTGAAGCTGAAGCCGAGCACGCCGACGCGCTTGCGCCCGGTACTGAGCACCATCTCGACGGCGCGCTCGATCTGCTGACGGTTACTCTGCATGATCGACGAGAGCACCGGCACGTCGACATCAAGCTCCTTTGCTTTGTAGGCGATGGCGCGCAAATCTTTCGGCAGGCACGAGCCGCCGAAGGCGAACCCCGGTTTCAAATAATACGGCGAGAGATTGAGCTTCGTGTCCCGGCAGAACACATCCATCACCTGATGACTATCGATGGCTAGTTCCTTGCAGATGTTGCCGATCTCGTTGGCGAAGCTGACCTTCAGCGCGTGGAAGCAGTTGCACGCATACTTGACCATCTCCGCCGCCTTGACGCCGACGGCGTACAGTGGGGCGTCGACGCCCGTGTAAAGCCGCCGCACGCTGGCAACGACATCCTCCTCGTCGGCCCCGATCAGAGTAAATGGCGGCGCGTAAAAATCTTTCAGCGAAGTGCCTTCGCGCAAAAATTCGGGGTTGATGCAGACGCCGAAATCGCGCCCCGCCTTTTTGCCTGAATAGACTTCCAACGTCGGCACGACGACCGACTCGATGGTTCCGGGCAGCATCGTGCTGCGGATCACGACGACGTGGCGTTCCCGCTTCTTCTCAAGCGCCGCGCCGATCACCTGGCACACGCGCTTGATGTATGTCAGATCAAGACTGCCGTTCGGATTGCTCGGCGTGCCGACGCAGATCAGTGATAGTTCTGTGTCCCGCACCGCCGCCGCCGAATCGCCCGATGCGCGCAAGCGTCCCGCTGCGACCATCTCGCCGATTAACTCGTCGATGCCCGCTTCGACAATCGGGCTGCGACCGGCGTTGATGATCTCGACCTTAACGGGGCTGACGTCGACACCTGTGACTTCGTGACCTTCTTTCGCAAAGCACGCCGCCGAGACGCAGCCGACATAACCTAATCCGAATACGCTGATCTTCATTTAATCTCCTGACATTTACTATAGCGATTTGCAGATGAGTGCGACCGCTCATGCTGGGAGCGCGGGCATCCTGCCCGCCATGAGCACTCGAAGCGCGAACAGTGATGACT
>JACDEG010000278.1 GCA_013816505.1 Pyrinomonadaceae bacterium
ACCGTGAGCAACGAAGAAGGGGAATTCGCCTTTACGAACGTGCTGCCGGGCAATTACACACTTTCGGCGGTGAAAAGTGGCTACAAGAAGTTCATTGGCAAAGGAATTCGCATCGGCACTCAGGAATTTTTCACGCTCGACATCGCGCTTGAGATCGGACAGGTTATCGAAGAGGTCACGGTGACGGAGCGCGCGCCGGTGCTGGAAAATTCCAACCCGTCTGTCGGCTCCACACTCGAACGTCAGCTCATCGAAAACGTGCCGACGCCTTCACGCAACGTCTTCACCATCTCCGCGGCAACGCCGACCGTAGTGCTTTCCGGTGATCCGGCCTTTGTGCGGCAACAGGATCAGAACAATATCGCGCGCGTTTCAATGGGCGGCGGGTTGCGTTCGGCCAACAACTACACGCTTGACGGCGTGCCGATTGCCGACATCCGTAACCGCCCCATCTTCGTGCCGAACATCGAATCGGTACAGGAAGTCAGGGTCCAGGTCAGCGCTTACGATGCGGAAATGGGGCGCACCGGCGGCGGCGTTTTCAACGCCACGGCGAGATCGGGCGGCAATGAATGGCATGGCAGCGTCTACTTTCAGAACCGGCCTCAATTCGCGCAGTCAAATTTTTTCTTCAATAGGCAGGCAGGGAGTCCGAAACCGGAGAACTATTATTACCTCTTTGGCGGTTCTTTCGGCGGGCCGATCATCAAGGAGCGAACTTTCTTCTGGGCGACATCGGAAGGTTACAAATCGAAAAGCGCGCGCAACGCGGAGCTGATTCTGCCAACTGAGCGCGAACTGAGCGGCGATTTCTCGCAAAGCGGTGTGACGATTTACGACCCGCTGACGACGCGCCGTGATCCGAACAACCCGGCGCTGTTCATCCGCGATCCGTTCCCGAATAACGTCATTCCGGCCGGTCGAATCAATCCGGTTGCGCGCGAGACTGCGAAGTTCTTTCCAAAACCTACGAACGGGAATCGCTTGACGTCGACGGCCAATCCGGTGGATCGCGCGGCGCAGGCGACCATCAAGATCGAGCATCGTTTCACCGACCGCTACACGCTGACCGGGCTGTACGCCTGGTACGATTCCTTCGAGCCTGAGCCGGAACTGTACGGTGGCACGCCCGCCGACCCAGGCAACGGCAAATTCCTGCGAACGGTGAATATGGTGGCGCTCAACAACGTCTTCGCAGTCAACAACGACACCGTGCTGGCGATACGCTATGGCTACTCGCACTTCGTTGACAACACCGGCGTCGGGGAATTCGATCCGGCAACGCTCGGATTTTCGCAGAATTTCCTGAGCCAGATACCCTTCAACAAATTCCCGGTCATCAGAATTGACGGCTTCCGCACGGCGGGCTTTCAACAGACCTTCGGCGACCGCGAACTGATCGATCAGACCTACTACTCTCACAACGCCAACGCGAGTCTGACAAAGCTGATTGGAAGTCACACCCTCAAGAGCGGCATTGATTATCGCTTGCTCGGCCTGAGGCTCTTCAGTCGCGGCCAGTCAAGCGGAAACTTCGGTTTCGACCGGGGGTTCACCCGCGGGCCGAATCCGCTCACCGGCCAAGCCAATACCGGCAGCGCGCTGGCAAGCTTTCTGCTTGGCTATCCGTCCGAGGGCAGCATCACGAACGGCACACCGAACGATTTCTTTCTGCATTACTGGGGCGGGTACGTGCAGGACGATTGGCGTGTGACGCCGAAGCTGACGCTCAACCTCGGCCTGCGCTACGAGTACGAAACAGGACTGAAAGAACGCAACAATCACTTCACGGTCGGGTTTGCGCGCGACAGGCAGTTCCCGGTGCAAGTACCGGGTTTAAATCTCAGAGGCGGACTCCTTTACGCCGGCGTTGAAGGAGCGCCTGATTTCCAGAACGATCCGTCTAAGACGAGATTCCAGCCGCGCGTCGGGTTCGCTTATTCCGTCACGCCGCAACTGGTGCTGCGTGGCGGATACGGTCTGTTCTTTGCGCCCCATCAATATCCGTTCCCTTCCGAGACGCGCTTCGGCACGCGCGGTTACACTGCCGTAACGAGCTACGTCTCAAGCACCGACGGCGGACTGACGCCGTGCGCGACCTGCACGCTAACGAACCCGTTCCCGAATAGCATCCAGCAGCCGTCGGGCAGTTCGCAGGGATTGCTAACGGGCGCTGGGGGGGCGATTGACTTCGTGGATCAAAATCGCAAGTCGGCTTACCTGCACAAATTTTCCTTCGACGTGCAGTATGAACTGCCGGGCGGAGCCGTCGCTTCGGCGGGCTATCTCGGCTCGCGCGCACGAAACGTGATCGTGGGCGGTATCAACTCGAACACGGTCAATATCAATCAACTCGATCCGCAGTATTTGTCGCTCGGCACACAGCTGCTCACACAGGTTCCCAACCCGTTCTTCGGCAACGCGGCCTTCGGTGCATTCAGTCGCCAGCCCACCATTTCGCGCGGTCAGTTGCTGCGTCCGTATCCGCAGTTCACAGATGTGCTCGCGCACCAGGTGAGCGCCGGGCGCGCCGATTATGACGCGCTCATTCTCAAACTGGAAAAGCGGCTGACGCGCGGCTGGGCGGCGAACATTAACTACACGTACAGCGTCAACAAGGATAACGTCTTCGGTGAAGTGAACTTCTTTTCGAATAACAACAACGCGCTGGCACGGGCACTCAACAACTACGATCTCGATGCCGAATACGCGCATTCGATCATGGACACGCCGCACCGCTTCAACATCATCAGCATTTACGAGTTGCCGTTCGGTGAAGGTCGCCACTGGCTTAATAAGGGCGGACTGACGAATATACTGCTGGGTGGTTGGTCGGTGTCAGTGATTGCGACTTATCACAGCGGCGTCCCATCCGTGATCGTGCAGAACAATGTCAACTCGGGACTGCTCGGCAGTTTCCAGCGACCGAACATCGTAAACGGAGTTGACCCAGGGACGCAGGGTAGCTCAGAAGACCGGCTGAACGGCTGGTTCAATCCGGCGGCGTGGCGGGAAGCGCCCGCCTTTACCTTCGGCAATGCGCCGCGCACCGATGAGCGCGTTCGTACTCCGTTCAAGCAGAACTGGGATATTGCGTTTCAGAAGAGCCAGCGCCTGTCGGAGAAACTGAACCTGCAACTGCGCATGGAATTCATCAACCTGTTCGATGAGCCAAACTTCCTCGCTCCAGCCATGCAATTCGGCCGTGCGGATTTCGGCCAAATCAACCAGGTGGGCGGCTTCCCGCGTCTGATGCAGTTCATGACCAGATTACAGTGGTGATGACTCGCCGGCGAAAACGCACGGCATTTCCCCGTGGGCCAACGCTTCCCGTGAGCAACTTGGTGCCAGCGGCTCTGTCATCTGAAGAATGTGGTCACACAGAAAACAGGAATGGTTGGAAGTGTTTGCTCACGGGATGACTTTCAGTTCATACCGGCGTTGACCTTTTCCGTACGATGCATCTCTCAAACTGCGCAATTATGAAAAGAGGAGAATCACGTCAGGAGTTGCGGGTCATTAATCCGGCGACCCGGCAGGTGATTGCGAAACTGCCGACGGATCGACCGCCCTCGGTTGCGTGCAAATACACACGCGCGCGCCGGGCTCAACCTGAATGGGCGGCAGTGTCGCTCTCTGAAAGATTATCCGTCATTGCGCGGTTTCGCCATTTGGTGGAAAGCGAACTTGAGGAACTCGCCCAGTTGCTGACTGGCGAGGTCGGTAAACCAATTCGTCAGTCACGCAATGAGCTGAACGCCTTTCTCGGTCGCATTGATTTCTTTATCAAACAAACTGCTCAGACGATTCAGCCGGAAACCGTCTGGCCGGAAAAGGGAAGCGGCAGAAAGTCCAGCAATCTCACCGAGCGCATCACGCACGAACCGCTCGGCGTGATTGCTTGCATTTCGGCGTGGAATTACCCGTGGTTTGTCGGCGGCAATGTTTACCTGCCTGCTCTACTCGCCGGAAATACGGTCCTGTACAAACCATCAGAGTATGCGACGCTGTCAGGGATGAAGATGGCTGAACTGCTGCATCGCGCTGGTGTGCCGCAGGAAGTATTCATCGTGCTCGTTGGCGCTGGTGAAGTCGGCGTGGCGCTCATTGCGCAACCGATTGACGGCGTCTTTTTCACCGGCTCTGATGCTACGGGACAGGCCATTGCATGCGCGCTGGCCGGACGCTTTGTCAAAGTGCAACTGGAACTCGGCGGCAAGGATCCGGTTTACATCTGTGAGGATACTGACATTGCAAAGTCTGCCGCCTCAGTCGCTGACGGAGCTTTCTACAACACCGGTCAAAGCTGCTGTTCGGTCGAACGGATTTATGTGCATCGCCGAATTCATAAACATTTTGTCGAGGCTTTCGTCGAGCAAGTGCGTTCATATCGCATCGGCGATCCGTCCGACGAAGCGACGTACATCGGTCCGCTGACTCGCGAGGAGCAACTCGATGTGCTGGAAGATCAGGTAAAAGATGCGAAACGCAGAGGCGCAACGATCAAACTCGGCGGGCACAGGATGCAGGGCAACTACTTTGCGCCAACCGTGCTGACTTCGGTGAGCCACGTGATGAAGGTGATGCGCGAGGAAAGCTTCGGACCAATCGTCGGCATTATGCCCGTGAGAAATGACGACGAGGCAGTGAAACAGATGAATGACACTGAGTACGGGCTGACCGCCGGAGTATACACACCCGACAGACAGCGGGCAGAAAACATCCTGCGACCGGTCAGGTCTGGGTCGGCCTACTGGAACTGCTGCGACCGCGTTAGCCCACGCCTGCCGTGGGGCGGGGTCGACCATTCCGGCATTGGGGTTACGCTTTCTCAGTACGGGATTCAGACTTTCACCAGGCCGCGCGCCTGGCATCTGAAAAATGGCTTGTAGTTCACTTTACAGCGGTTTTCATTTGAGTGAGAAGACATAACCACAATGCTCAAACCATCCACGAATATCACTCACAGTAACCATCGCCAGAACTTTCGCCAGAGCGTTGTAAAGTTTTCTCTTCGTCCGCGCCTTGAACGAACGTAAAGCCTCTTTGATCTTGGAGATGCATTCCTCAATCGGATTGAAGTCCGGTGAGTACGCAGGGATATGCAACACGCTGGCTCCGGCACTCTCAATCAGCTTAATGGCTCTTGGCGAGTAGTGAAACTTGACATTGTCGAGCAAGACCATGTGACCCGGTCGCAAGTTGGGGACGAGCATGTGTTCGACATACAAATCAAAGACCTCAGAGTTGCAGGCACCTTCAAGCGTCATTGGCGCGCAAACTCCGTGCAACCCCAGCGCGCCGATCACCGAGATATGGCGTCCCCGGTTGAACGGCTCGGTGACTGCCACCCGCCGACCAATCAGGGCGCGACCGTGGGTGCGGGTCATCGCTAGATTAATGCCAAATTCGTCAACAAAGATCAGGTCTTCGATTGCCAGCGTCTGTTGTTTCTCTCGGAACGCGGCGCGCTCTTGCAGGTCGGCTTCGGCGGCAAGCTTAGACTTTTTTTTCGTGACAGACCAAGTGCTTGCAGCCCCCGACAGATCGTCGAGAGGCTAACGCTAACGCGCGATTTTCGCTTCATCTCATCGCGCAGTTCATCGAGGGTGGCGTCTGGAGAGTTGGCAACCAGAGCCGTCAACTTTAGCAAATGGTGTTGGGTCAGTAGCGCATTGGCACCTCCGCCATGCGGCAACGGCGCAATGTCACCGGATTCACGCTGCTGGCGCAGTAGTTTGTAAACGAAGGATTCGTGGACGCCGAACACCTCAGCAATCTTGCGCTTGCTTTCGACTCCCAGTTCGACGGCGTCCACGATTCGTTGTCGAAGGTCTAAAGAATACGCAGCCATGACTTTATTAAACACTATTCACTCTACTCGCTCAAGTGCAAGCCGCTGTAATTCACCGGTTCTGCCTATACAACTGCGAATGCGCTCGAGCGGCGCAGAAAGATCGCTCCGTCTCGGGAGTTGCTCATGTTGCGCTTCAGCAACAGAAACACTGAATGAAGCATCGCCGCAATTCGGCCCGCCCCCCCGCCCCAAGCTGCCTCCGCCGCCTGATCTTTTCACCTGCCTTTCCTCATCATGTACCAAGCTTCGGTGCCTTCTATCGTTCGTTCCGCGGTGTGGAATGCGCTGAAACACTGCATCGCACGCCCATCCCTACCTGAACGCGCGGTAGTCATGCCTGACGATGTTGATGAGGTAAGTCGTTTCGCCGCAAGCGGCAATCGAAGGTTAATACCTTCTCCTCTTGCCGAAGCGCTAAATACGACGGGGTAGGAGGCAAGCTTACCGACAGAGATGGAGAACGGCAAGCGACGGTGATCGGCTCTCATCGTCTTCTTAAAGGTGCGATGTTGAAGTCGTCTTAATCTCCGTTCGGAATAGAATTCAATGGAAATGCCTTATACCTAAGGGATGCGGGTCAGAACACGGTAATCGAGGTGAAGGTTGAGCCTCGTCAAGTCCAAACGCGGGTGCGCTTTGCTCCGCTAGACAATCCCACCCCCGTCGGCCCGTGGCAAATTGATGCAATACCAACCAGCATTCACCAGTTTGGCAATGACCGCAACGGAATGTTGGTGACGCTGCTGAGTGGTTTTCCGTTTCCCGTCGGTGGTGCTCAAGTCTGTAAAATCATTGTCGCGACGCAGAGCAATGAGTTATTGATCGGCGGGTTGTCGTCAGCGATAGATGTGGTTGGGCTGAAATTTCAAGGGCGTGACCAGTTCTATGTGCTTGAGTTCAGTGCTAATCAGTTGGCGCAAGCGCCCGTGCGGTAACTGCGGTTCGATGCGCCTAATGGTCCGTCGACGGTGGTCGCTAATAATCTCGTTACACCAACCAGCATGGCGCCCGGTTTAGCGACCGGAGCGATATACGTCACGGAGATTTTCACTGGCCGGATCGTCCGTGTGGGAATTTAGATTAGTTGCCGATTGAATGTCGGCTGCCTTGATCCACACCACACTCGCGCGAGTCGTACAAGCACGTCCGGCACATGATAGTGGCCGCGCATTCCTTTCGCGGACGCCGACATCTTGTGGCCGGCACGTGGTTATGAAAACGAGCTTAAGGGGACCAATTCCGAAGCAGTTGGTTCCCCCTTGCCACACATATCGACGAGAGACTGATAGACTTTGAGCCTCTCGTCGAATAGCTCTGGTGTGATGGGGATGTATATCCTTTGCGGCAAACCGTAGTTTGCGCTCAGTCATGCAGTCTACACAATTCGCCTGCCACCCCCATGCTTGTTTCTGCTTGGCGCTTAAAATCTTTAGGTTACTTCCATTCTCAAAGTCACCGAGTAGTCTCCCTTGAGGCCTGAACCGCTCATGGTTAGCGTTTGCTGGGGATCACTCGTTAGTGTCGTACTGTTTGTCCACAATGACCGCGCCACGCCGTCTTCTCTGCCCATCGCTTTACTGATTAGACCTTTTTCCAAATCGGAAACCTTCTTGCCGGTCCCCTTTTCAACGGCGCCCTTGATGAGCGTCAGCGTTAAAGGCAAGGTCACAGGTATAAAAGGTGCAACTGCCACCGGTAACACTTTCAGTACATTGTCTCTCAGCCCATCCAAAAAGCCCGTCTTGATGTCGATATCGAATATTTCCAGTTCAAGACTTTCGAGTTTCTTGATATCGAGGTCATCGAAAATGATCTCTCTGCGAGAGGTGGCCAATTTGCCCATGTCTACTTTGGGTTCGGTATTGTGACGCACGTAGCCAGGCTTATCCTTATTACCTTTTTCGCATTCCCAGTAATCGCGTTTCCCCAAACCCGGCATAGCCTCGCGGGCAAACATGATTTTGTTGTCAGAATCCCTGTATCTGATGCTGATGAGCGGGCGGAATTTGCAATGCTCATCGCCGAGTTTTGCAGGGAAGGTGAGATCGGTCAGGACGATATCGATAGTAGACATGTGTGACTCCTTTGTTTGAACGGATGCATCAGCAGAGCGGTTTACCTATCGCCGCACCCGTGACCAGCGATAGTTACCAGGCACTGAATCTTATTACCCAGACGGAGTCCGCCTGATACTTTTGTCGAACATCTGTCAGCGGTCGTGTTGTATACTTTTAGGCTCAATAGCTGAATCGGGGAGGTAATAAAAACCCTCTCACCAGTTCTTTGAGAAAGATCGTCTCAGCCAGCATACTGATCAGATGCTGAAGATTGATAACCTCATTGACGACGCTAAGTGC
>JACDEG010000729.1 GCA_013816505.1 Pyrinomonadaceae bacterium
GTCTTCGAGCGGGATGGGAACGGAGTCGTGCGCGCTCATTCCGCCGAACACGAACGGCTCGGTCGCGCCGTCGATTTCGGGAATCGCAATCTGCATCCCTGCCTGCACCGGATTCAGCCCCGCCGCCGACTCGCGCCACGCTTCGATTGTCTGCACGTCGAGGCTGACCGCCGAACGGAACGGTCGGTTCAGATCACTCAAAAATTCGACCGCTGCTTCGCTGTCGTTCATCGCCGGGCCGCCGACGAAGCTGAAGCCGGTGAGTGAAATAATCTGACTGACACGCGACGCGCCATCCCTCTCCATCTCGTGCGAATCGACGCCGCGCGCCCGCTTCCCCTCCTTACCGACCTTATTACTTTCGTCAACGAAGAACCGCGCGCACGCCTCACGGTTATCCATGAACGTGGAGATTGCCGGAATCACCGCCAACCCTTCCGCCTCAATCGCGCGAATCAGAGCGTCGTAGTGTCGATGAGTGCCGCTCACGATCTGTGGCCTCATCAACAGCAGGCCGATGGTCTGTTCGGGCCGCAATGCGGGAAGGTCGCGGTTCACTTTCGCGCGCTGCTCGGACCACACACGGTATGCGTCAAACGTCTCGAAGAGCGCCGGCGCGTCCGGGTGATAGACGGCGACTGACGGCATCGCTTCGGGGGGCGGCACGTCGAAATCGATGCGCGTGGAATGCTCGCCGCCGGCATAATGCTTAATCGCGTAGAGCAACATCACGCGGACGTTGTTCGGCGTCGGCTGGAGGAAATAGCAGAACAAATAGAGATAGTTCTTTACGTCGCGCAGTCGCCCGGCGTTCGGCACGAGTCGAAGCAGCGTCGGCAGGCGCTCGATCAATTTTAAGTACTGTGTGTGGCGCGGACGATCCTTTCGCGCGCGTTGGCCGCGCATCTGCTCGCCCATCCAACCGCCGATGCCGTGCAGCAGTTTGCGCGCTCGTCCCTCGGTCGCTCCCCGCTCATCCTTCGACGCGCCGGACTGTTCACTCCCGAAACGCAAGCCGCCCATTCGCGTGCGCCGCATCAGTTCGGGCATGCAGTTAATGACGACGACCGCGCGATGTCGCTTCTCATACTCCGACAGCAGACGAAGCAGGCGCGTGGCGTTCTCGCCGTCGGTGACGTGAAAGACAAAGATGATCTCCGACTCGCTGATGTCGCGCGCCACGTCGCACCACTCGCTGTCGGTCAAGCCAGCGCCGAAGTTGTACGCAGCGACGGATAGATCGAGCTGGTGCGCGCGGCGAATCTCCCGCTCCGCCGCGCGCAACGGGCCGAGCATGCTCGAGCCGACGTAGAGAGCGGTGATTTTCAGTGGTTCGTTCACGGTTCTCTGTCCTGCATCGTGTCCCGCGTCGTTCAAGCGACGCCTTCGAGTTGGTCTTCGAGTCCGGCGAAAACTTCGCGGAGGCGTTCGATCACTTCGCGCTCTGCCTGCCAGAAGCCGCGCCCCTCTGCTTCAAGCAGACGCGCGACCAGCGAACGCGCCGAATGTGGGTTGAGGTGGCGCAGGCGTTCGAGCATCCCTTCGTTCAGCACAAACGTCTCGGCCACTTCGGTGTAAATCCAATCGTCGACCGCACCCGTCGTCGCGCTCCACCCGAATGTATTAACGACGTGATTTTCGATCTCGGCGACGCCGCGGAAGCCGTGCGCCAGCATGCCCTCATACCATTTCGGATTAAGCGTCTTGGCGCGCGTCTCGAGGCGGACCGTCTCTTCGAGCGAACGCACTTTCGTCTCCATCGACAGCCCGTCCGAAAGATAGATGGCAGGGCGCGCCTGCGACTGCTTTTCGACGGCCTTCGAGACGCCGCCGAGATACTCGAAGTAATGGTCAACGTCCGTGATGCCGATCTCGAACGAGTCGATGTTCTGATAAGTCGCCTCGACGTTGGCGAGCGCGCGGTTCATCGCGCCGCGCGCTTCACGGCCCTCGACCATCCGCCCTTCGCCGTCGCGCCCGTAGGCGAAACACTTGCGCGTCACGAACAGGTCGCCGAGGGCGCTGCTGCTGTCCCACTGCGAATCCATCACCATAAAGTTGACGTTCGTACCGTAGTTGCCGGGTGCGTTCGAAAAGACGCGGAGCGCAGCTTCGTCGAACGAAACGCCTTCGTCTTTCATCTGCGCATCGACGTGGCGGCGGACGTAATTTGATTCAACCGACTCGTCCAGCGCAGCAACCGCACGCACCGCCTTGTCAAGCAGGTTCATCGTCGCGCCGAACAAATCGCGGAAGATGCCTGAGACGGTCATTACCACATCGACGCGCGGCCGTCCGAGCACGTCGAGCGGGATCAACTCGATTTCGGTCGCGCGATTCATCGCGTCTCTGACCGGGCGCACGCCGAGCAGCCACAACGCCTGCGCGACACCCTCGCCCTCAGTCTTGATGTTGTCCAGCCCCCACAACACCAGCGCCATCGCGTGCGGGTAGCGGCCATGCTCCGCACGATGGCGTTTGAGCAATAGATTGACGACTCGTTCGGCGCGTGTGAATGCCGCCTCGGATGGAACTTTGTACGGGTTGACGGCGTGCGTGTTGCGCCCCGTC
>JACDEG010000279.1 GCA_013816505.1 Pyrinomonadaceae bacterium
CTTTGTGCGATTGGTGTTAGGACTCACGGCACCTGTGCAGGAGAGGTTGCGGTCATGGCTCGACGAGCATCTCGGGAGTGTCAAGAAACAAGAGTGAAAACCTTTCCGCAACGGAGTAAGTCAGAAATTAATCAGACGGAAGGATTGAAGAGAGAGCGCGAAAACCTACCAGCGCATGTCATAGCGCGCGCGTCCCGCACGCCAGGCGCCGGCGCCGAGGATGGGAATTGCGCCGTCGAACGAGAGCGGGGAATCGGGCGGGCGGCGGACGCGGTAGGTACGGCCCGACGGTGCGCCGACTGAGAGCGTGACACGGTCAATGCTCGCGGCCACAACCGTCGCGTCGCGCCAATCTTTGCGGCAGCGCAGAATCAGATGTGCGCCGATTGGTAGCGAGCCGAGCGTCGGAATGTTTTCATTGAGAAGCGGAACGGCGGGTTGAAGAGACGGAGCGAGGTCGCCGGGCACGAGCGCGATGGCTTTCGTCTCCGGCGACCTCGAAATGTTTGTGCTCACTTAAGGGTCTCTCTGCTTAAACTTCCAACGGGTCTTCGAACGGAAGGTCGGGCTGGCTCGGCTTGTTCTTGCTGACGGCGTAAGCGCGTAACGACATCGACAGAATTGCGAACGCGATGCCGACCCACACCAGCGCCCAGAAGAAGGCCGGGATGCCAGTCGCCGCCGCCATGTTCGCCGCATCGGTATGCACGCCCATCGCCAACGGTGACGACAAGAAGAGCACCGTCTTCAGATCAAAGAGCGCGTTCAGCACACACTGCACCGCGAGGAAGCTGACGAGGAAGGTCGCCACGCGGGGAGGCGCGAACCTTGCCGCAGCGATCAGACCGATGGGCAGCATGACGCCCGCGACGAGCGTGAACAGACTCGGCAGCGAGGCGTGCAGCAACGGACTGAAGAATCCGTACGCGGCCGTGAGGACGAGAATCAGACCGGCGGATGCGATCAACACGAAGCGTGCGGCGACGGTGCGGCGAATCAGAATCAACAGCAGCGCGCCGAAGGCCATCGCGCCGAGGTAGCCGGCGCTCGACACGAACAACTGCGACAGCAGACCGCCGGTCGTCGAATAGACTTCGCCGCTGCCGTTCATCGCGACGCTCAGGCTATGCACCGAGTTGCCGGTCAGAATCGCGGCGAGCGCGTGGCCGCCTTCATGAATGAATGTGACGAAGATGCGGAACGGGTAGGTCAGCAGTTCGGCGAACGGAACGAACCACAGTAGAACGGTTAGCGCGGCGGCGAACAGCAACGTGCGAACCTGCGGGCGGGCGTCGTGAGCGATCTTGATTCTCATCTTGAAATATTCCCCTTCTGGAAGTCAGGCTTAATCGGCCTCCCGAATACGATACGCCATTTTACGACGAAGCGTTCACCGAAAACAAAGGTTGACGGACGACACCGAACTAACACAGGGAAAACGCCACGCGAGGAACGTCAAACGCGCCGAAAACTAATCCGCTACAGTAATGATCGCGCCTCATCCTTCATCCTTCATCCCTCATCCCTCAGGAATCCTTTCATAATCCCCCGACTTGCCGCCGCTTTTCGATTCGAGGCGCACGTCCGTAATCGTCATTGCCTTGTCGAGCGCCTTGCACATGTCGTAGACGGTCAGCGCGGCGACTGCGGCAGCGGTCAGCGCCTCCATCTCGACGCCGGTCTGCGCGGAGGTCGCGGCCTCGGCTTCGATATACACGCCCACGTCACGGACTTCGGCGCGAACATCGACGTGCGTCAGCGCGAGCGGGTGGCAGAGCGGTATCAAATCCGCCGTGCGCTTCGCGGCCATGATCCCGGCGAGTCGCGCCGTTTCGACGGGATCACCCTTCGGCGTCCGGTGAGCGCGCACCGCGGCGACAGTCTCTGGCGACATTAACACCTGCGCCGAAGCGACGGCGCGGCGCGCGGTCGTGGCCTTCGCGCTCGTGTCGACCATCGCGACGCGGCCCTGTTCGTCCATGTGCGTGAGCTTGCTCATTTGAAAAGCAGTATGCGGAAAGTGGAAGGCGGAAGGCAATATTCGCCGAGAGTTTGATAATTGTCAGCCATCATACTTCTGACCTTACTGCCCACTGCCCACTGCTCATCGCTTCGAAGCATGGACGATCAACGTGTTTCCGCCGAGCAGGATTTCGTTTGACTGAAGTTCGTCCGTCCACCGCGCGCGCCGCTTTTGTTCCGGCGTGAGGCGCCCCAGCAGACGGATCAGCGCGACGACGGGCCAATACGCCCAGAGGTGCGCTTTGGGTTTGTCGCGGTAGAGTTTCAGAATCCCGAAGCCGTACTTCTCCAGCGTGTAGCGCAGCTCGGTGTAAGCAATCGGGTTGACGTGCAGCGCGATTTCTTCCATCGCGCCGAACTCGTCGCGCAAGGCTCGCAGGTGTTCGCGCGACAGCGGTTTGAAGTGCGAGGTGTAACCGCTCAGCAGCCACTTGAACCGCTCCTCGACGTTGAGAATGTTCGGCACCGTCACGATCAAGTGTCCATTCGGTCTGAGCAGCCGCGCGAACTCGCGGACGGCCTGCTGTGGATTCTCAATATGCTCGAGTCCTTCAACGCAGGTCACATAATCGAACGCGCCGGCTTCGTACGGCAACACGCCCGAAAGATCGCCGCGCTTAATCTCTACGTCCTTCAGACGGAAGATCTCCGGATAGAGGTCGCAACAGCGCACGTCGAAGCCGAGATTGATGAGCCGCGCGGCGAGCGCCCCTTCGCCCGCCGGAACGTCGAGCAACGCGCCGCGTGCGGGTGAGGCTTTCAAAATTTCAGACACTACGTCGTGGATGGCTTCGTGCGCCAGCGGCACAGCGTCGCGTTCAGCTGCCCTACCGTCCGTCGATGAAGCGGCGGCCACATCACCGGTTGCCGGAGCGGGCACGACTTCGTTGTTGTTCACGGTGCCTGGTCGCAAGTCTGTTCTCATACTCATTACTCAAGAGTGACGGGTGACAGGTGACAGGTGACAAGATAATTGCGGATTTCAGATTGCGGATTGCGGAATGGCAGAAGCCAACACAAGCATCGCGAATTGGTTTGCTAATCCGCATTCCGCAATCCGCACTCCGAAATCGCCCGGCATTGTCCTGTCACCTGTCACCATTTACCTGTCACTTTTGAGTCATTAACTTAATCGCCAACCGTCATGCATTGGCAATACCTAACACACTTTGAAAGGAGGTGAAAGCAATCCGAGGCGCGAACACTTAGCGTATATACATCGAGTGCCGAGCTGGAGACGCGATCAATACAAATGCAAAGCGGAGGGTTTCATGACTGCTTCGCCAAGTGGCAAACGTATAAAGAAGCTATCTATTCAAGGGGACAACCAATTCACGCGCGACAGTCCGGAAGCCGCACTCGAACAGAGAGTATTCTTACTCTGTTGAAGGAAGGTTGATGTTGGGAAACCTCGTCGACTTTAATGAAACGCTTCGACCGTCGAAAGACGCTTCCCGGTCAATCCGGCAGTCCGTTATGAAACGTATATGAACTGTCACGACCGACATCCATAAATTTGAAAGGACAGATAAATTGAAAAAGACATTCCTACTGATGATACTTGCCGCCTCCTCGTTTGCTTTTACCGCGTCAGACGCCTCGGCACAGAAAAACCCGATGGTCGGCGGCGCGGAGATGTTCCGCACCAAAGACATCGTCGATAACGCCGTCAACTCGAAGGATCACACGACGCTGGTCGCCGCTGTCAAGGCCGCCGGATTGGTCGAGACGCTGAAGGGCGCAGGGCCGTTCACCGTCTTCGCTCCGACCAACACGGCATTTGAAAAGCTTCCCGCCGGAACGGTCGACACTCTGCTCAAGCCCGAAAACAAAGAGATGCTGACCAAAATCCTGACCTACCACGTAGTGGCGGGCAACATGGATTCCAAAGCGATTATGAAGGCCATCAAGAAGGGCAAAGGCATGGCGACGTTGACGACCGTCAGCGGCAACACTTTGACCGCGACGATGGAAGGCAAGAACCTCATGCTCAAGGATGAGAAGGGCGGGATGTCAACCGTCACGACCGCCAACGTGCGCCAGTCAAACGGCGTGATTCACGTGGTCGACACGGTTGTGATGCCCAACTAAGTACTCAAACGTGACGGGTAACAGGTGACAGGTGACAAGAAAGAGTTAAGGCAGGTAAGTTCTCCCGAGCGCGACCAGGAATTTTTTGCTCCGGCTGCTGGCTCAAAGAACTCGCCGCGTGCGGCACTGAATCTAATCTTTCCTGTCACCTGTCACGATTTACCTGTCACCTTTGAGTAACGCGCATCACTTGATCGTGAAAGTCGAAGAGGCGTTCCCATCACACGGGGACGCCTCTTCTGTTGCCAGGTGAAGCTCAGGTTCACGCTCTCGGCATCTCACCCCGGCAAACGCACGACATTGACGCGCGCTCCGGCGTCGAGATGTCTGATGTCTTCGGGGACGATGATCAAAGCCGTGGCGCGCGTGAAGGCGACGAAGTCGGACGAGCCGCCCCACTTCAGAGGCTCCGCGACGAGCCGCCCATCGTCGTCACTGTTGAGTGTCGCCGGAAGGTAGCTCCTGCGCTCGCTCGCGCCTTTCACCGCGCGACCGAGCACCGCCCGCTCTTCCAACAGCGCCGGCTCGCTCGCCTCCTGCATCGCGCGAAGGGCCGTGCGGGCGAACAGATTAAAAGTGACCGCGACGGAGACGGGGTTGCCAGGGAGTCCGAAGACGAGCGTCTGTGGTGACGGCGCGGGCAGGCGGGCGAAGACGGTCGGCTTGCCGGGGCGTAGCGCCACACGCTCGAAGAAAATCTCGGCGCCGAGCTCGCGCAACGCCGTCTTGGTAAAATCATAGACGCCCATCGACACGCCGCCCGACAAGATCAACACGTCGGCACGCGCCGCGCCCGCGGCAATCAATTCTTTGAGTGACGCGGGATCGTCGCCGGCAAGCGGCAATCGTTCGACTGCCGCTCCGGCCAACGCGGCATAAGCGGCCAGCGAATAACTGTTCGAGTCACGAATTTGATCGGCGCCCGGTCGCTCGCCGACCGCGACCAATTCCGTGCCGGTCGCCAGCACTGCGACACGCGGGCGGCGACGCACCGCGACCTGCGCATAACCAAACGCCGCGAGCGAGGCGACGGTCGCCGCGTTGATTGTCTCGCCAGCGCGCAGCACGACGCTGCCAGCCGTCACCTCTTCGGCACGCCGCACAATCGAGCGCCCTGGCGTCGTTGCCTCGGTGATCTCGACCAGGGCCCCGCCGTCCAACTCGCTCGTTACCTCGACCTGCTGCACGCTGTCCGCGCCGGCGGGGACGGGCGCGCCGGTCATGATGCGCACCGCTTCGCCGGTTTGAAGATGCCCGCGCCAGCCGCGTCCCGCCGCCGATTCGCCGACAATGCGCAGCCGTGCGGGCACCGTCGTGAGGTCGGCGGCGCGCACCGCGTAACCATCCATCTGCGCGCGGTCAAAAGGCGGCAGGTCTGAATCGGCGACGACCTCTTCAGCGAGCACCCTTCCGAGGGCATCGCTTAAGTCGATTCGTTCGACGGCCAGCGGTGGCGTGTGTGATTGAATAATGCGGAGGGCTTCGGCGACGGAAAGCATCATCAGGGTTGCCGATTGCGGGTTCGCTGCAAGCCATTGTCGGATGCGGCCTACTTGAGCAAACCCACATGAGGGTAAGAAAGAATCTTTGAATCTGATGTTAACAAAGGCCGGTTGTGTATTCTTGCGACAGTTGGAAAGTCATCCAAGAACTCATCAAGGGGATGCCCTCCGGCAAGGTAATCGATGATGGTCTGCACGGGTACACGGGTGCCAGCGAACACTGGCGCTCCGCTCATCACATCCGGAGAGCAGGAGATAGCTTGCGTTTCAACTTCAGCCTTCAGGACTGCTAATCCTAGCATGACCTCGCTCCGTGTCCAGAAGGGCCGAAGATTATCTGGTAGAAGCCCCACTGCCAATCCTCGCATGACCTCGCTCCGTGACAACGTGGAAGCCGCGGTGTGGAGAGAGTGAGTAAATTACTACCCGGCGGACACCAGGCGCAGGCCGGCGCGAGCGGTGACTGACGAGGGAAAGGCGAATTGGCCGTCGCCGGTGGGCAACATTTTCGCCGCGTCGTCGGCCTTCACCGGAGGCGATATGTGATAGCCCTGCGCGTAGTCGCAGCCGAGGTTGCGGAGTTGCCAGAGTTGCTCGCTTGTCTCGATGCCCTCGGCGACGACGCTCATCTTCAGGTTGTGCGCCAACATCAGGATGGTGCGCACAATCTCCCATTCCTCCTCGCGCCCGCTCAGGCGGTTGACAAACGAACGGTCGATCTTCAAGGTCGAGATCGGAAATTCGTGCAGGTAGCTGAGGTTCGAATATCCGGTGCCGAAGTCGTCGATGCTGATGCTGATGCCGAGCAGACTTAACTCGTTGAGCACGCGCGCAGTGTTCTGCAAGTTCTTCATCATCGCGCTCTCGGTGAGTTCCAGTTGCAGGCTGCGCGGGTCGATCCCGGTCTCTTTAACCACTCGCTTCACGACTTCGACTAAGCCTTCGTGCGCGAACTGCTTGCTGGAGACGTTGACGTTGATCGTCAGCCCGCCGCAGTCGGCGTACTGAAGCTGCCACTCGCGCAGTTGGCGGCACGCCTCCGCCAGCACTATGTTGTCGATCTGGACGATCAGCCCGTTCTCCTCCGCCAACGGCACGAACTGTGCGGGCGACAGCAGGCCCTGGACCGGGTGCAGCCACCGCACGAGCGCCTCGAAGCCGCGCAATTCGTTTGTCGCGAGCACGCGGATCGGCTGGTAGTAGACGACAAACTCGTTGCGCTCGACAGCGCGTCGCAAATCGCTCTCCAGACACAAACGCTTCGTCGCGTCTTCGTGCATCTGCTCGTCGAACATCGCGTGACACGACTTGCCTTGCGCCTTCGCTTGGTACATGGCGGCATCCGCGTCGCGGAGCATATCGCCCGGGTCGGTGTAGCCGAACAGGCTCGACGCGATGCCGACGCTGGTGCCGGTGAACACCTCATGCCCGGCGAGTAGAAACGGCAGCGTCAGTTTCTCTTTAACGCGCTCGGCAACCTCGACGGCTTGTTGAATGTTGGAGATGCCTTCAAGGAGAATCGTGAACTCGTCGCCGCCGAGCCGCGCCACCGTGTCGCCAGGCCGGACGCATTTCAACAGGCGCCCGGCGATGCCCTTCAGGAGTTCGTCGCCGGTCCCGTGGCCGAGCGAATCATTAACGGTCTTGAAGCCGTCGAGGTCGAGGAACAGCACCGCGAGCAGGCCGCCGCCCGATTGTTGTTCGACCCGCCCGAGCGCGGCCTTCAACTGCGCGGTGAATGCCGGGCGATTCGGCAGCCCGGTGAGCGAATCGTGCGAAGCGTCGTACACGAGCTGCGCCTCCGCTTTCTTGCGCAGCGTCGCGTCCTGGACCTGGAAAATCAGGTGACGCACCGCGTTGTGCGTGTCGCGCGCCGTCGAAGCGCTCAGCAGCACCCAGACTTCGTGCCCCGCCCGGTGTATGTAACGCAACTCCATCTGGCGCGCGAGCGACCCGCCCACGAGCAGTTCGTTGATGTTCGTCTGCGAGAGTGCTAAGTCGTCCGGGTGCATCACCTCGCGGTAGTTTCCGCAAAGCATCTGTTCCGACGTGTGGCCGAGCAATCGGCAGAGACTGTCGTTGACCTGTAGCCAGCGGCCATCGGGCGACACCAGCGCCATCCCGATGGCCGCGTGGTCGAACGAGCTACGGAAGCGCGCTTCTGATTCCTGCATGGCGTCGAGGTTACGCAGGTAGGTGCGGCACGTGAAGTAAATAAGCGCTATGATCGAGGTGATAACCAGGAAGGCGTAGAGGTTGAGTGCGCCGAAGAACCATGCGACCAGCCCAGCCGCCGCGCCGACCAGATATAGCTTTCCTAAATGACTTGTTGTGCAGGTTCATACCAATCGAACTTGACTGAATCCAAAGAAAAGCTGCGCAAAAAGTTACGGAAGGATTCTTTGACTTTGGCGAATGTTTTGTTCTGCGCGAAACTTCTTCGCAAGTGATTCTTGCCTGCCAGCCAAATGTCTTCCACCGGGTTCTGCTCAGCAGCGTTTGGCGCCAATGGCATACACGTCACCCGCCAATCTTTTTCTTCAAGTCCGAAATTCACTTC
>JACDEG010000280.1 GCA_013816505.1 Pyrinomonadaceae bacterium
TCAATGAGGTTATCAATCTTCAGCATCTGATCAGTATGCTGGCTGAGACGATCTTTCTCAAAGAACTGGTGAGAGGGTTTTTATTACCTCCCCGATTCAGCTATTGAGCCTCAAGCTTTAGCTCGCTGTCTTCTTTCGATTGTCGTAAGTCCAGCCGAGTTCCGTATCTGGAAAATCATGCAGTAAAATGCCGTTAGTATGTCTTCTCGAACAGCGAACAGAGCCGTCCGGTCGTGCGATACAAACCGTTGAAAATGAATATCGAGCCGATGAATTGGAACCTGAAATCCACATTTGATTGTCCGCCGCGCGTATGCGAATTTGAGCTAATGTCAATTCCTCAAAAAGCGGTTTAGGTTTTCCCGAAACATTGTGGCAAGAATGAAAAATCAATTGCACGCCTTTTTTTCGATATGCCTCAAATAAGTCGGGAAAGCAAGCCTCGTAGCAAATCAGAAATCCGCACTTCATACCGTTGATGGTGACAACCACAAAGCCGTTTCCGGGCGTGTACCAGTCGGTTTCTGCGGGCGTAAGTTGTTGCTTGTCGTATGTGCCGACAATTTGCCCCTTGTCGGAAATAACGTGAATACAGTTCGCCGGTTTTTCCCTGTTCGCAACTTTTCGGCACGAACCCAACACGACCCACAAACCAAGTTTGCCAGCCAGATTGACAATTTCTTTCGTCTGTTCTTCGAGTTCTTGCCAATTGTCTGTGCTCGAAGGCGCGAAGTCCAAACGCCCGTAACCCGACAGAGCGGTTTCCGGGAAATGGACTAAATGAGCTTCCGTCTCGACGGCTTTCTTCATAAACCGGCGGATAAACTTTGCATTGCCTGCGATATTACAAGCGACGGGAAATTGGCAGATTGCGATTCTAAGTTTCTGAGTCATCTCAATCTGAAATCTTATGGCGGAAATGACGCGGCAAAACACGCAACTCTCATAAAGCGCCGCTTGCATCCATTGACTTTTTAGATGTCCAATAAATACCTCGCCAGCGGACTGATGCGAGCGAGAGTTTCAGGACGCATTCGGGAAGGCAGGTTGACCCACGACCGGGCTTCACGCCGGATGAATGCGCCCTGTATTGAGCGGCGCGGGTCGCCAGACGAATTTGCCGTGTGTCCGTGCCAGACAGAGCCGTTGTAAACGATCATAGAACCTGCCGCACCGCAAGCCACGACTTGATTTTCGTAATCTGCTACGCAGTCGTTAGCGAGGTCGTCTGGAATGACAGCCCATTTGTGTGAACCCGGCACAAATCGGGTCGCGCCATTGTCGCTTCGGAACTCATCCACCATTAGGATAAAACCTATCATCGGATACCCATTCGGGTCGCGCTTAAAATCCACGTGAAGAGCCTGTGCCTGCGAATGCGGTCGCAGCGTCCTCGCGTGCATCGTACTGAGTTTAAAGGGCTGTTCGATGATGCGACAACACGCCTCTAGGACAGGTTGATAGATATACAACTCGTCAAACTCTGAACCTCGATTGACGAAATCGTGGACGCGGGTTGTCGTACTGCCAACGCCCAAGTCGTCGGAACTCGCCAAAGCTACGGCAGAATCATACGCCGCCGCCAATTGCGCCAATCCTTCGGGAGCCACCGGACCGGGAATGACAACGAAGCCAACATCTCGCAGGTCGTGAATAGCACCCGCCGAAAGTTCGCCGCCCGCGCCAATTATACTGAACCAGTCGTGCATATACCGGATACTCGTTGGCAGCTAACGATTGAATTGACGTGGGGCGAAACCGGCTGCACGCAAGCTAAGGGAAATAAATCAACGCGATAACTAAGTCGCTGTTTCGCCTTCACGTCCATTGGTAGGATGAAAGACGGGCTTTTGCTTCGCTTTCATCCTACTCGCTCTTTGACAGTCGAGCATATTGTTTGACCTTCTACAATAAAAGGAGGTTTTTCAATGCCAACTACATTCGTCGGTTTAGATGTAGGCTCTAGTCGCTGCCAACAAACCGTTCTCAATGCTGACGGCACGCTTCGATTTTCGCGCGTCGTGCTGACCGGCGAACAACAGCTTCGTTCTGCCTTTGCCGCTTTGGGAGCCGATGTCCGTGTTCATCTCGAAGCCGGAGAACTTGCCGCTTGGACGCGCTCGATCCTCGCGCCGCTCGTCTCCGAAGTCGTCGTCTCGCATCCGCGAACATTAGCGTGGATTGCCAAAGACTCAAACAAAACCGATGCGGTTGATGCCCGAAAACTCGCCGACCTGCTGCGCTTGAATCTGGTGCATCCGGTTTATTGCGAAAACTCGGATGACCGCCGCACCTTCAAACATCTGGTCACGCACTACGAGCAACTCTCGCGGGAACAGGCTCGCGTGAAAGCAAAGATCAAAGCACGTCTGCGAACGCTCGGCATCATTCGCCGTGATGCGCGAGTGTTTTCTTCGAGCGGAAACACCGAACTACTCGAACTCATCACCGAGCCGGCACTCAGACAAATGTTGGCGCAATCGTTCGCCGTCTTGAATCAAATGCTCGCCTCGCTCAAGGAAGCCAAACAAGCGATGATCGCTGCTGCCGCCAAGTTTCCCGAAGTCCGGCTGCTGCAAAGTGCGCCCGGTGTCGGCATCATTACGGCGTGTCGGTTTGTTGCTTACGTTCAGACTCCGCGCCGCTTCTCGAACAAACGCAAACTGTGGCGCTATGCGCGACTTGGCGTGACGCGCCGCGAATCCAACGGCAAACGGCTCGCGCATCCGCGCCTCGATGCGGCGGGAGTCGGCTCACTCAAGGATGTTTCGCGCAAAATCTTCGAGGCGGCACGAAGAACGAAAACAGATAACTCGTTCAAACGATGCTATGAGCACTCGTTGGCAACGACCAAGAACGCGGTTCATGCGCGGCTGACGACGAGAGCGAAAAGTGCTTGCGACCTTGCGGGCGATGTGGCTCTCGATGCAGCCGTACCGAGAAACTGGCGGCTGATCGGTCGCACGGTTTGATCAACGCCGATGCGCGTTCACTCGCGCCTAAAAAGAACTTGTCTGATGTGACAACCACCGCTCGACGCGATGAATGCTGGCACGGGTGGCGGCAAGTCTCGAAACCTAATTCATAAACCGGAGAGGTAATGCTTCGAGTTTCATCCATTGGATAGGCTGCCGCCGCTCATCAACCCGAGCGCGACCATAGACCAACTTTGAAGAGTTGAAGTCTCCAATAGCTGAGTGGGAACAGCGATACTGGTTCACACCTGAACGAGGTCACTGCAAGAGAGGCATCATCAGCGGCGCGAGTTAAATCGAAGGTTCTTTGTTGGCGCAGTTGCAACGCCATTCGGCGAATATAAAAGTAGCCCGCCGCAGTAAGCAACATCGGCGGGACGGGAAAACTCTGTGCTTGACTGCTTCTTTCATAGCTGAATTGTTGTGCGCGGCGTGATTATAACGTGCCGCTTACATCGCACCGATTTGTTTGAGAAACGAAAGCTGGTTGTAATAAGTTACGTCTCGCACAATCTTTCCGTTTTTGATTTCCAACACGCTCGCCATTTTGACGGCGAACTTCTTGCCCTTCATTTGCGGCGGAGCATACGACGGCGGGTTTTCTATCGTGCCGCTTGAGACGAATTCAACGAAAACTTTATCGCCGCAAGCGACAATGCTTTTTACATCGTCCCGGATGTCCGGCGTTTGCCGGAAATACTTTGAATAAGTTTCACGGATTGCCTGCTGCCCGCGTTTCGGAGCGTCGAAATCCGGCGAATCAATAAAAAACGCTTCGTCGCGCCGGGGTACCAGCGGGCGCGCCTGTTCGGTTCGAGTAGTGCTTGAACCCGACGCCGACGCGACGCAGAGGCTGTACCAGCGGGCGCGCCTGTTCGGTTCGAGTAGCACACTACTCGACTTAAAACTCCGGCCGTGCGTCGCCGGTGTTTTCGATCTCAAACGTTCGAGTAGCACACTACTCGACTTAAAACACGGTAGACCTCGCGACCACCGCCACGATAGCAAACGGTTCGAGTAGCACACTACTCGACTTAAAACGCCCGCCCTGGGCGGTTACAAAAGCGGGGTTATATGGTTCGAGTAGCACACTACTCGACTTAAAGCGGTTTGCACTTGCATTTGCACTAATAACCGCAATGTCTGAACCAGCCATCAATGTCGTCAGGCGAAACGGCATTGATGGCCGCAGTCAAAGCGGTGTTTAGTTCCGGCTCTGTCCGAGACTCTTTGCCACGAACGGAAGTTTTGACTTTCGACCAAAACGGTTCTATCGGCGAGAAGTCCGGTGAATACGAAGGCAGCCACCTGACTACTCCTTTTCGAGAAGCGACCATTGCTTCGATGTGACTTGCGAGATGCACGGGCAAATTGTCCAACAACACAACGTCGCGCGCGTGAATCTGCGGCAGCAACAATTCGTTGATGTAGGTGTCGAAGATGGGAGTATCAATCGCTCCCTTGACACTCAAAGAGGCCACGACACCTCGCAACCGCACCGAACTAATGACCGAGAGATTCAGGCCGCGATTGGTGGGGACGGTGTAGCTGGCCCGCGCACCTCTGCGGGCGCGCCCGTAGCGTCGAGTCATTGCCAGCTGAAAGCCGGATTCATCAATGAAGACCAGGCGCTCGCGTGCCAACTCCGACACCTGTTGACGAAATAGTCGCCGCGACTCCTCGTTGCGTTCCGCTGCCGCCAGACTCTTTTTTTGCGCGGCAGACCCAAGCGTTGCAAGGCGCGACAGACGGTCGCGCGATGAACCGTGACGTGCTCGTTCTCCTTTAAGTGTGCGACTAACTCAGCGAGTGTCAGATCGTTCTTTTCCGCGACTCGTTCTTGCAACACGGTCAGATGTTTTTCTGTGAGCGAAAACGGCACGCCGCCGCCGTGCGGCTTTGGTTGCAAGCTCGCGCCTGAACGTTGGAGTTTCAAATAGCTGGCGACGCTGCGGCGCGCGATTGAAAAAATATCCGCGATTTCATCCAGCGTGCCTTCGCCGTTTTCGTAGGCCGCGATAATCTTTTGACGTAAATCCGCTGAGTACGCTTTCATGCTGAAAGTTGACACGCACTCACAGTGCAAATGCAAGTGCAAATTGCTTTAAAACTCGCTCCTAAGCCCTGCCGTACCCCATGTATGCTGCAAAATATACACCGGAAGTCGTCGGGGTCGCGCTTAATTCGCACTACTGCCGCTCGACGACTATTACCAACAGATCCTGTACCCCACCGTGAAATAGTCACGTCAATCGAGCGGTACGATTATACCTCGCAACTCTCTAGTGATTGTCACACCCCTCGCTGACGCAAGGCCGGGTAGCCGTGGGGCATCAACTATTTGCGCGAGTAGATTTCTTGTTGAGCGTACATCTTGGTCGCGGCGGTGGCCGTTTTCGCATGTGACGTACAAACTCGCCAACGACTTGCACCCTGCGCCGCACTCGTCGCATTCGCTTGTCGTCCGGTTCTTTTTTCCCGGGATCAGCCAGCCGTTGTTATCCGGCAATGCGCTCATACGCTCGATCCGGCTGCGCAGCTCATACAACGACGCGTACTGTCTGAACTTCGCCGCCTCCTTCAGCGCCGCGTCAGGGCCGTCCGCCGATAGCCGCGGGGTCTGTTCGGCCATCTCCCGGAGGCTTAGATCGCCTTCCCAAATTAGCCGCCGGAAATTGTTCGCCAGCCACCGCGCGATTTGCTCGTAATACCAGCGTCGCCGCCGTTGTAAGCGGTCGCGTGTGTCACTTATCAGTTTGCGTGCACGCTCTGAACCCGTACGCCACTCGGTGAGTAGTTCGCTCGCAGCTTCGAGCGGCGCGATGTCGGCTACCGGCACGTGATCGCCGGCCAATTCTACTCCGAGCGCCCGCTGCAGTTTCCGGAGCCCGCCGGCGCGCACTTTACTGAGGTTGGTGATAACCCCCCGCACATCCTCCGGCACCATCTCTTTACTAACCACAGCGCGTAATTGCTCCTTGACATATTCTAGTTCTAGATCGGTTTGTGTTTGAAGCTCCCATATTTCGAAGATCGTCGTCGGTAAACGCACCAGCGGTTCGCCGGTTCGCTCTGCCCGCTTTGCGATCATGCGGTGCAGCCGCCGTACATCTTTGTTAGCAGTCCCCGCAAGAGGCAACCGGATTTCGTAAACTGCACCATCGGTCGAAAGCAGTATGCCGATCCGCAAGTAATCGTCTAAGCGTCGCCAGCCGAGGTCGAGCGCGGCGTCGGGTCGCGGGTCACGTTCAAGTTTATCGAGCGCGACATCCGGTGCCTTTGCTGTGAGGCTGGGTGAGTTCTGCGAAACGGCAGAGGGCGGAAGTTCGACGGTAAGTTGAAGCGTCCACTGCCAACCGCGCACGGGATGCCGCGCGCCACACCACGAAGCGTATTTCAAGATCGCATTCGCCGGCAGCGGCCGATGCATAGTTACATGGAAGCTGAATACGGTGCTCGCAAAAACCTCCTCAGCTTGGTCAACACTGCCGCGACTGCTTCCCGGGCTGATAGTAAAAACTCCGCGCGTCGTGCGCGACCGGCGTCGCTGATGCTCTTGTCCCTCGTATACGTCCGGATCGAGCGGGTCGAGCCGCACCTTGCCTTTGGTCTCGTACAGTTTTTCGGCGGGAATACCTCCTGACGTATAGCGGTGTGGGATCACAATGCGATCCAAGAATCGCTTGGGGTGTAGTGTCGCACCATCCTTGAAGGCCTTCGCCGATGCTGTCCTGAATCTATCGAGCACAAATTCGCGGCCTTCCCACCCGAGTTGCGTGGTCACTTCCGGTTCTCGCATCGTCTCCCGCACGTTAGACTCGAATTGGTCGTAGAACGTTTTGCGCTCTTCGAGTAATCTCGCGAGCCGGTCTTTTAGCTCTGCGGGGTTGCTCAGCTTAATTTCCTTCCGCAACGCGGCAATCTCCTTAGACAACCCCTCGGTGTCGCGGATGAGTTCATCACGCCCTGCGACCAGTTCGTTCCATAACGCCTGCATCGCCTTGGCTTGCGTCCACAACTGCTGCGGCAAATCGCCCGTCGGGGTAGCATGGTAGCGATAGACGCGGATCAACCAATCTTCGCGTAATCTTTTACGGGCCATATCGCCGCCATCGCTTCCCTGCAGAAATCATCAGCCACTGCCTCTGGCTCTACTTCCGCTTTGCACGAGAGCTTCCGCGATGTCGAAGAGATCATGGCTGCGCGTGGCGTGACTCTCACCGACGAAGCGATCCGTGATTGGTGCCTCAAGTTCGGCCAGACCTTCGCTAATGAGTTGCGCCGTACACTTCCCCATCATGGTGAGCGAGTGGCACTTAGACGTAATATTCATCAAGCTCAACGGCAAGGATCATTACCTGTGGCGAGCAGTAGACCAAGAGGGTCAGGTGCTTGACATTCTGGTCCAGAGTCGCAGGAGTAAGAAGGCCGCTAAGAAGTTCTTGCGGCAAGCTGTTGAAGGGTTTGCAGTACGTGCTGCGCTTGATCATCACGGACAAGCTCAAGAGCTATAGTGCAGCGAAAGCAGAGATCCTGCCGGGTGCCCGCGCACCGCCAACATAAAGGGCTGAACAATCGAGCCGCAGAACTCACACCAGCCAACCAGAGTACGAGAGAAAGTCATGCGCGCCTTCAAGTCGGCCGGTCATGTACAACGCTTTGTTGCAGCGGTTAGTAGCATTGCCTCGCACTTCAAACCACGACGACATCTGCTGAGAGACGATCAGTACCGAGAAGAGATGAGTCGAGGCGTGCTACATGGAATGAAGTGAGTTGCGTTCATATGGCAGCTTGAGAAGACGAGTAAGGAACCACAGTAGTGAGCAAAGCTCGGCCTCATCCCGTCCTGTTTGGTTAGTCCTATGTTTACCAACTTAAGTTGACAATACCCTTCAGAGAGTCTATCAACCCTCTGAAGAGTGATTCAGTGCCCTGCCGCGATAATTCCGCCCACCCTTAGTGAGCGGCCAGCCCCACTGCGCCGGATGGGAACCCACGTCCAGCCCTCAAATCCAAGCGGACGAGGGTGCCATCTCCCCGCACGAGGAAGGAGCTGATTGTCGCCGTCCTATTATTAAGCACGTACAGGTAACGACCGTTCATGCTCAGGGCGGGATCTCTTGGATCGCCGCCGCTCACATCACCTCCCACCGGATTTAACAAGCTAATACCGCCATCATTTTGGATGGTATAGCTGG
>JACDEG010000281.1 GCA_013816505.1 Pyrinomonadaceae bacterium
GTTGCGATCTAAGACCAACACCTCCCCTTCTTCGGTCGCTGACCACAGATCGAACAATAATCTCCTCTCTGAAGCATGTGCTGGTTCAATGGCGCTTGCTACTCCTAAATCATTCAGCAAATCGTGTAAGACGATGGCTAAGGCTTGCACTTGTTTGTGCTGCTCTTGCGCTCGGTTGATTCTCATGCACACTGAAACATGCGCGTAACTCTTCTGTGTCAGGCAAAGTCAAATATGTCCCATCCGCCCCCATCAGACGATGACCATGCCACAGCCTCACTTCTTGATCTGCTCCATAAAGAGTGTAGAAATCCTCGCACAGCACCTCCGAAAGATGGACAAATACCTCCGGCTTTACTTTCTTCTTGGCTTGGCAATAGGCCGAGGCCGAAGGCACACGAAACACTTCTCCCAACGCATTGAATAACTTGTTCAGGGCATTCTGTAACGACATCTTGTGACCACTGAGTATCAACACCACCACACGAGCAAAACCCAACACCCGCTGACGAGAAAAGTCTTTCTCTGATTTCTTGTACTGCGCATAACTTTCAGCAGAAAAAATCTCTGCCTTCAGATGCTCAACTATAATTTGCTCTTTTTTTCATCATTTTAGTAGATTAAACTATTGGAAATGTTAGGGTAAAGGCTTAACTTAATACCATTAGGCTGATGGCGGGCGTTCTGCGCGGGCGTGGAGGAAGGTGTAGAGAAATTTCATGAGCACGGAAGTTTTGAGGCAGCAGGGTGTTCGTGCCGCCGGCGTGCGACGCGGGCGTCAACTCGAATACCTGACTATCGGGTGGAACTCGCTCGAAGCGGCGGTCGCGGTCGGCGCGGGCCTGCTCGCCGGAAGCATCGCGCTCGTCGGCTTCGGCGTCGATTCGGTGATCGAGAGTTTGTCGGGCGCGGTTTTGCTGTGGCGGCTCGCCGCGTCGGGCGAAGACCGCGAGCGCGCAGCGTTGAAGATCGTCGGCGTCAGCTTTCTCGCGCTCGCCGCTTACGTCGCCTTCGACGCCGCCAAGTCGCTGCTTGCGCACGAGCCTCCCGATGCAAGTTATATTGGTATCGCGCTCGCCGTCGCGTCCCTGATCGTGATGCCTTTACTTGCACGGGCGAAGCGGCGCGTGGCGGCCACACTCAACAGCCGGGCGATGCTCGCCGACTCGCGCCAGACGGACATCTGCGCTTACCTATCCGCGATCCTGGTCGCCGGCCTCGGGCTGAACGCGCTCTTCGGCTGGTGGTGGGCTGACCCGGTCGCCGGTCTGGTGATGGTTCCGATTATCGCCAGAGAAGGTTTCGCAGCACTGCGCGGCGAAACCTGCTGCGCCGGCGAGGCGTGCCATTGAAAACATCTGCCTCGCTCTTTAATGACGACAAGTTCCGCCGTGATTCTCTTCTCGACGCCGGGTGATCGAAAACAGTTTTTGGGAGTATGACTTTTCGAGTGATTGTTCAATCCCGCTGACATGGGCTACAATCGAACACGATGAACGCGAGGCTTTCAACGGTGCGTGGTAGAACAATCAGACGGCTGTTGGCCGTGACGCTCGGGCTGTGGCTCGGCGGCGTCGGCTGTCTGATCGGATGCGAGACGAACGCTTCTGCCGCGCCCGCCGCTGACACATTGGTTAGTTCACTCGTCGCGACAGAATCCTGTTCTACCTCCGCGCGTTCGGGTCATGACTGTTGTCATCAAAAGACGTTGGCCGGACGGCACGAATCCGGCAAGGCGTCTTCTGCCGGGGCGGTGTCGCATCCGTCGTTCCCGACGTGCTGCCCGCTCGCTGGTCAAAAGGCGAACGCGGCGCGCAAGTCGAATCTGGTTGACGCGGCCCCAACCGTTCACGGGTTCGCGACGGTCACGACACATCAGATCATTACTACGCAGAGGCCGCCCTCCGCAGCGCGGCGCGTGCCGGACAGAGGCAGCACCTACCTGCGTTGCTGTGTCTTTCTGATTTAGAAAAAGTCAGGGCACTGAAATCGCGCCGGTGAACGATTCATCGGCAGTGACTATAACTTTTATCTAACATCTGGAGACATACCATGAAGAGCATCAAAGCATTCGCCATCACACTCGTCCTCGGAGTCACCGGGGCCGTGTACGCGGCGGGTCAACAGGCGACCAACGACACCAAGTCTTGCGACGTGAACGCAGCAAAAGCGAGTTGCTGCACCCCCGGCGCAAGTTGCTGCACGGGCGGTTCATGCTGCAACGCCAAAGCAGCGAAGGCCGCCAAACAAAAGACGAAAGTCGTTAAAGGCTAAGTTAGCCACCTAACGAGAAGCAGCGGGGACGCGAAGGCCACGACAGGTCTTAGCGTCCCCGCTTTTATTAACGGCATGGTCTACGCGACGACGCCGAAGAGAACAAAAGAAAACAAGGGCGGTAGCAACCATCGATAAGGAGACTTATATTTTGGTGGTTACACCGCGCCTGAAAGGAAACCGGACTCCATGACCGACATCAATTACAACGACCGCTTCTTCATCTCGGTGAGCAACTCGGCGAGCGGCGAGGTCGGTGCCGATACGGTCTTTCACTATCGACAACGCGGCGCGGTCGTGTGGGCGACGTACGAGGGCGGCCAAATTCAGTTCGGGACTCTCGTCGCCACGGTCAAAGACGACGGCGCGCTCGACATGCGTTACCAGCACGTCAATGGCGACGGCGAGTTGATGACCGGCCGCTGCCACTCGACGCCCGAACTTTTGCCCGACGGACATTTGCGCCTGCACGAATCCTGGCAGTGGACGAGCGGCGACGGCTCACGCGGGGAATCAATCATCGAAGAGATCATGCGCTGAGGGTTTAAGGGTAGCAGCGCTCTAATGTCGGAAGCGCTCGGCAAACTGGCTTTCGCTCACGCGCCCGCTTCGTCGACGTTAGGCAGTCAGTTGAGCCGTCATCTGCGGTTCGACATCCGGGAACGAGCCGCGCCCGAAGAAGACGTGCCACGCGAGTGGGCGGAGCGGCGGCAGGCGGGCGGCGGCGCAGGCCAGTTCGAGCAGGGCGGGCCACCGGATCGAAGCCATCACGCGGCGCATCCATAGGCGCGAGACGAACCGCGCGCGAAAAGCCTCTCCCGAATAGCGCGCGAGCGTTGCCGGATTCCCGGTTGCGACGTAATCAGCGACTACCGACGCCGCCAGCTTAGACAAGCGCATGCACGGGTCTAAGCCGCCGGCGGTCAGTGGCGACACCGCACCCGCCGCATCACCGACCAACAGGCCGCGTTGGTGAGCAATGTGCCGTAGCACGCCGCCCACCGGAATGCGCCCGCCACGCCGTTCGAGGTGCTCTGCCCGGCTGAAGTCCATGATGTTGGCAACGCTCTCGCGGAATGTTTGCAGGGCGCGCAGAGGGTCGAAACGTGGGACATAGCCGCCGACACCGAGGTGCGTCTCTTCGCCGTCGTGTACGATCCACGCGAGGTAGCCGGGCGACAGTCGTGGGTCGAGAAAGCAATGAAAGCGCGGCGGCCCGTCAAGCGGCACGCCGCAGAATACGTCTTCGACCCCGATGATCCAATTGCAATTCGAGTCAAGCCGGAGGTCACGCGCGACGCGCGACTGCGCCCCGTCCGCGCCAACAAGGTAGCGCGTTCGCACACGCCGCTCGCGGCCACCGCTTTCGAGTCTGATGATTGACCCCGCGTCCGCAGCTTTGCTCCCGACCTCTTCACACGCGACGTAGCGCGTCGCGGGCGACCAGGTCACTCCGGCGCGCTGACCTTCCGCGAGGTAGTGCAGGTAGAGTCGCCCCATGCGACCGACGCGGAATTCGTCGTGCGGACTCGCCAATTCCAATGGCCGTCGGGCCGGCGAGTAGAGCGTCACATGTCGCACGGGCGGGCCGAGGCAAGCTTCGGGGAGGTCGAAATCTTCCAGCGTCCGCCGGACGAAAATCCCGGTGGTATGAATGGAATCGGCGGGCAACGCCTTGTGGTCAACCAGCAACACGCGGACGCCCTCTCTACCCAACCGCATCGCCGCTTGCAATCCCGCGAGGCCGGCCCCGATTACCACCACTTCATATTCTTCCAACGTGTCACCTCAGTAATTGCACGCGAGTCGCGCCCGAATCTCCGGTCGAATCTTTGACGATTCTCAGTCACTCGCATAACGCGACCGAGCAACAATTTCCTCGCCCGTCACCTCTCGGTAAGCTCTCGCCAAGTATGTGCGGCGCGATTGATTTGTTTCGGCAAAGTATGCCGACTTCAACCGCTCGGCCCCGTCGCTTGAGAGCCAGTCGGCATACCTCAAACGCTCGATGGCCGCCGCCATTCGCCAGGCATCGTCGATGCTCAACTCTTTATCGCCGCCACGCATCACTTCATCGACGGCTTCGGCGACGACCCGCGCGACGCTCCACTGTGCCGCCGCCGCGCCGCCGATTGCTCACGTCTTCGGCTTGATGTGTGTCGGTGATGCTGAGTGCGTTCATGCAAGCTCCCCCGATTCTTTCGAAATGTGAGTCTGACTGCATAGCTGAAACAGTCGCCGACTTCATCGAGCGGCACCACACGGCGCGACGCTTTACCTGTTCTCCGGCGCAGCGTCGAGCACGACATTCAGTTCAATACTGCTTCTCCGCGGCGGCAGTACGCGCCAGATCAGACAGCATCACTTCATTGTCGCGTACTGCTCGCTCGGCCTCGGCGCGCGCCATGTTCCACGTGCGCCAGTCGGCGGCCTCCTCTGTCTTCCAACGCGACAGCAACATGTGCGCCGCCACGCCGCGGTCGCCCGCGTTTAGTTGCGGCAGCGCGCCAACGAGCGCGGGCACAGCATCGGCACTCAGAGATGCTGCGTAACCCGCGTCGAAGGCGCGCTCCGCCCTCGTGCGCGCGACGTTCGTGCGCACTATCAATGCATCCGGGTTAACAAGGTGCAGCAGGCCGATGACCAGCAAGCCCGCGACCAGCGCCCCGCACGCGAAGCGTTCCCGCTCGCCGCGCCACAACACGACCGCGCCAAACCAGGCGAAGACAATCCCCAGCCAACCCATGAAGGCCGTCGTGTAGAGGCGCAGTTCCGTTAGCCCGTATTCGCTTTGATAGAGCCGCATCCGCCCCAGCGCCGAAGCCATGATGACGAACAGCAAGGCAACCTGCGCCCCGGCCAGCACGCGGAAGATGCGCTCGTGCGCCGGACTCTCTTTGCGCAACAGCCAATGCGCGGCAAGCAGCATCGGCAGCACCAGCGCCGCGACCGTGACCAGTTCAAAGAACCCGCGCCGCGCATACTCGGCGTACGTCAGACCCGCTGACGCGGTGACCATCTCCACTCCGCCAAAGAAGTATTTGACCTGCACTACCACGAAGCTTAAAAACAGAATGTTGATCAGACCGAGCACGACGCCGACCTCGACGACACCGAGTGACAAACGCGGCGCGTGCGGCTTCGATGCTTCCGGCTGCCGCGCATTGTCAGCCTGTGTCGTCGTGTTCGCCGCCATGCCAACGCCGACATCGTTCGTCGCCGATACATTCGCCGCTCGGACGTTCACCTTCGTCTCGCTCGTGACCGGTATATCCGGTGGCGCGTCGTTAGTCTCCGTCGTCACCGCCGCTGTTCCGGCACTTGTGGCATTTGTGTTGATGTCATTTGGCGCGATTTCGTCCGTCACGCTATTGCCATCGGCAAAGCCGCGCGGCTTCTCGATGCTGTTCTCGTCGTCCCGCGTCGCGGCAGCATTGTCATCGCGAATCTTGTCGACATCGCCGCGTGCGCGTGTGTGTATATCTTTCACGCCGTTTCGTGTGCCACTCAATTCGCCGCCGCTTTGATTTTCGAGACGGAGAGTCGTCAAGATCGTCTGATCGCCTTGCGCCGCCCGCACGTCACCGCCGAGAAACATTCCGCGCAGGAATCCACCGCTGACCCACGCGCAGAGAATCGCCACCAGCGCGTGCGTCATCACCCGCTCGCCGTCCAGTCGGAAGGTGTCGCGCATCAACCCTTCAAAGATCGCGTCGGCTGCCGTTAACAACGCGCCGAACACGAACAGCAACGGGACGGCGATGATGAGGCCGCGCACAACCGGCATCACGCGGCGCGACCACTTCGTGCGCGGAATCTCTTTCCATATGATGTCGCTCAGCACCAGCGGGAAGAAGCCGAACACTGTGTTGCCGGCAGCGACGACACAGCCTGCGGCGTACTCCGTCAAGCCAGCCAGCCGGATGCTGCCGCCGCGCGAGCGCCACGCCGCCAGTGCCAGCGCCGCCAACACCACCGACACATCGAGCAGTTTCAGTGTCGGCGAGTCGCGCCACACCGGGGCCGCGGCGAAGATGATGACGCACAGCAGCAGCCAGTGACCGTCGTCCGACAGCGCCGCCGGCATTCGCTTTCGCCGCGACAGAGCGACGACCGCCATGCACAACGTCCCCGTCCACAGAAAAACGTTGAGTCCCCACGGTGTCGCACGCAGCAGCATGTCGCCAAGCAATCCGAGCAACAGCGCTGCTTCCAGCACACCGAGTCCGAGCTTTGTTCTTTCCTTCATCTGAATCTCCCTTCACGAGTCCGGTCATCAACGCCAGAGTCCGCTATCTTGACGCCACCACGGTTGATTACTCAAAAGTGACGGGTGACAGGTGACAGGTGACAAGAGGGGACAGCCAGCATCGCACTGCTGCGGTAACAAATCTCCTGCCAGGCCACACCAGCGAACCCGTTGTTGAAAGACCGCGCCGCCCGGCATCAACATTGATCTTCCTGTCACCTGTCACCATTTACCTGTCACCTTTGAGTGTTTAGGAACAGCCCCTCGCGCCGAGTTTCTTTCACGACTTAACCCGCCACAAGTTGCGTCAAACTTCCGAAGCGGCGCTCGCGCGCTCGGAACTCGCCGATGGTTGCCGCCAAATCTTCACGGTCAAAGTCCGGCCACATCTTCGCCGTGAACAGTAGTTCGGCGTACGCGCTCTCCCACAGCAGGAAATCGCTCAGGCGTTGCTCGCCGCCGGTGCGGATCAACAAATCAACGTCGCGCGCCGGCAGACAGTCGTTGATCGCCTCGCCGAGCAGCGCTGCAAACCGCTCGCGCGTCACCTCCCCCGCCGCTTCGCCGCGCAGTTTCTCGGCGGCGCGCAAAATCGCGTCGCGCGCCCCGTAGTCGACCGCGATGCGCAGGGAGAGAGAGCGCCCTCCGGCGGTCACTGCTTCCGCCTGTTCGATCTCGGCGCGGAGCGGCGGAGGCAGACGGTCACGCCGCCCGACGAAATTCACGCGGACGCCGTGTTTGACGCACTTCTCAGTCTCGGCGCGCAGGTAGCGGTGCAGCAGGCGCAGCAACGCCCACACCTCGCGCGACGGGCGCCGCCAATTGTCCGACGAGAAGGCGTAGAGCGTCAGCGTCGTGATGCCGAAATCCGGCGCGGCCTCGACGACGCGGCGCACTGCCTCGCCCCCGGCGCGATGCCCGGCCACGCGTGGCAGTCCGCGCCGCTCCGCCCAACGCCCGTTGCCGTCCATAATGATCGCGACATGCAGCCCCTCATCCTCGACGATTTGCAAAGCCCTTTGTAACATAAAGCATCCTCTCAAAAAAATTTAGCGCGACGCCTCAACCCTTCAACGGGCGCGCGTCGCGCGAATAATCGACTCCATGTGATTGAGGTAGCGTTCGAGCGCGCGGCGTCCGGCGGCGGTCAGCCGGTACTCCGTCTTTGGCTGCCGTCCCTCGAAAAATTTGGCGCAGGCGATATATTCCGCTTCCTCTAATTTGCGTGCGTGGACGCTCAAATTGCCATCGGTCGTTTTCATCAATTTTTTCAAATCGTTGAAACTCAGAGACTCATTGACCGCGAGCGCGCTGACGATGCCGAGCCGCATACGTTCGTGTATCAAACGATCAAGCTGCGGCGGAACGCTTTCGGCTGCCGCACGCGTTGAACGCGCGGGGCCTTCCGCAACCGCCTTCGCAACTGTTTTACCGCCGTTGCCGCCGCTACCGCGCGATTCGCGCTGCTCCTCACGCTCTTTCGTGTGCTCGTTTTTGCGCAATGCTGCGCTGCTTTGTTTAGCCACCGTGCCTCCTTGCAATCACAAAACCGAAAATAAGATGCAGCCCGCCGAAGCCGAGCGCCAAAAACAGATTTCCCCAAGCGGGCGGGCAAAACAAACCGACTGCGCCGAGCAACATAAAACAAA
>JACDEG010000730.1 GCA_013816505.1 Pyrinomonadaceae bacterium
CTCTGTTTCCTCTACTCTGTTGTTCACGCAGGCTTTACAAGCGCAAAAACTCAAATGTTCAAAACATTGAGCGGATGCCACTTAGAGCCTGACCGAGAATTGCTGCGGAGTAGACCTCTTAAAGGAATGGCCAACCATCGAAGTGATATGCTAAGGGGAAACTTCTCCAGCCAAGAGAAACCAGGTAGGATAGAATGAAGTCGAGCAGACGAATTGAATTGCTGGTCTTCGCAGCACTGTTGTTGGTTTTCCCGATCACAGCTTATACCTACAACAGCAGTGAGATGCTGCGACGGCAGAGGGCGCAAAGAGCAAAGACATCCTCGTTGCGCAAACAAACGAATACTTGTCGAGGTTGAGTGTTCCAATGAAATATAGCAAGCTGATTTTGAAAAACATACTCCGCAACAAGCGGCGCTCGCTGCTCACCATCTCAAGCTTGGTTGTCTCATTGTTCTTAATAATCACGCTCGCGACGATACTAACCGAATTCACGCGCGGAAGCGAAGAAGCCAATCCGTTGCGCCTCGTCTCGCGCCACGCCGTTTCGCTGACCTTCAATATCCCCAGTGCTTACCAGGCGCGCATTGCCGCATTGCCTGGAGTCAAGCATGTCACGCCGTACACCTGGTTCGGTGGCATTTATAAAGAAGAGAAAAACTTCTTTGCTAATTTTGCTATTGATCCGAAAATTTTGCGGTCTCACAATCCAGAAACAAAGATGTCTGATGCCGAGTGGCAGTCTTTTATCAATGACCGGCAGGGCGCCATCGTCGGCCAGAAATTGGCGAAATTATATGGCTTCAGTCCAGGCCAGCGGATTACCCTGAAGAGTCCCATCTATCGCGCGGACTTGGAGTTCATCGTCCGCGGCATCTATACCGGTGGTGATGAAAAGACGCTCTTCTTCCATCACGACTATCTCAATGAATCCATGCCCGCGTGGGGCAAAGACAAGGTTGGAACCTTTGGCATCATGGCTAATACGGCGGCCGACGTACCACGTATTGCGCAAGCGGTTGATTCGGTGTTCCTCAATACCGATGCGCCGACGAAGACAGAGAGTGAACGAGAGTTTGCCATCAGCTTTGAAACCATGATGGGCGGCGTCAAGCAGTTTATGTACGGCATTATGGCCGCGATCACGTTCTCGCTCTTGCTGGTCATGGCTAATACAATGGCGATGAGCGTGCGCGAGCGGACTAGAGAGGTCGGAACGCTTAAGGCACTCGGCTTCCAGCGCGGGACCATTGCATGGATGTTTGTCGGCGAGTCATTACTGGTCGCTGGGCTGGGCGCGGTACTCGGCATTGGATGCGCGATGCTTGTCTTCAAGTCGGTTGATCTCAGTCTCTACATTCCAAATTTCCAATCATTCATTCCTGCTCCGCAGACTTTGGTCACGGCCTTTGTGGTCGCACTGTTTGTCGGATTTGTCAGCGTAATCTATTCAGCTTATCGAGTTTCCGGGATGACCATTGCGGAAGCTCTGCGGAGTACGGAGTGATGGCTTTACCGATCAAATACAACGTTCGTAACTTGATTGTGCGCAAAGGCACGACGCTGGCAACGGCGATCACGATAGGTCTCACGGTCGCGGTCTTTTTGATGGTGATGGCGCTCGCTCGCGGCATTGACTTAACGCTGGCATCGAGCGGTGAGCCGCTCAACTTGATCGTACTGCGCAACGGCAGCAACTCTGAGTTGGTCAGCGATGTGACGCGCGAAAACTTGAGCACGCTTGTGTATCTCGACGGCGTTGTACGCGAAGGGGATCAGCCGTTGGCCGCACCCGAAATGCTGACGCTTATCTACCGTGCGCGAAAGGGAATGAGCCAGGGAGCGAATATCACGATTCGCGGCGTCGGGCCGATGTCAACCAAGCTCCGCTCTGGTTTCAACCTCGCGACAGGGCGCATGTTCCAAACCGGTCTCACAGAAGCCATTGTTTCGAAACGGATTGCCGAGCGCTTCCAGGGTATGGCGATTGGCGACCGGTTCCGCGTGCAAGGCACGGACTATATGGTGGTGGGTTTGTTCGATGCGGGGGGCAAGGCTTTTGAGTCGGAGATTTGGGTAGATGTTAATTCGCTTCGCAGCACGATGAAGCGCGAATCTTATTCTTCGGTGCTATTGCGTGTAAAAGACGGGGCAGCGCTTGGGTCATTGGCGAAGCGCATCTCGGATGATCAAAGATTGCAATTGAAAGCCGTTCCGGAGCGAACTTTTTATGAAGAGCAGCAGGGGACGGCTTCAGGTCTCTTAAAGGGGCTTGGAGTTTTCATCGCGTTTATTATGGCGGTAGGCGCAGGGTTTGCGGGAATGAATACGATGTATGCGGCAGTGGCGCGGCGCACCAAGGAGATCGGAACTCTGAGAGTGTTAGGCTTCAGCCGTCTGAGCATTCTCATCGCCTTTGTATTGGAATCAATTGCTATCGCCATTATCGGGGCGGGGATCGGCATCCTGCTCGCCTTGCCGCTGAACTTTGTTTCGACGGGGACATCCAACTTCGCGACGTTTAGCGAAATAGCTTTTAACTTTCGCG
>JACDEG010000731.1 GCA_013816505.1 Pyrinomonadaceae bacterium
CAGCGAGCCGTCAACTTGGTGTAACAGGTCTTCGGCGACGCTGTTCTTGACCTCCTCGCGCAGTTCCCTTGACACGACGGCGAAGAACCGATCCCCACGCACTTCGCTTAACTTCTGGATGTACGGCAGCACCGTTCGCCCGTTGCTGAGCGGCGTCGCCCTCGCTTTCGCGACGATGTTCATCAGCCCGGCCTTGCGCACATTATCGAGCGCGTCGTAAAACCTTTCTCCCTTCATTCCACCGAAGGAAAAAACCTGGTCGCTGTTTTCGAGCAACTGACGCACGTCCGCCTGCAACTCGGCGAACTTCGGAAACACGACGCTCGTCACCTTCGCCGGGTCGACGGGGAAGGTGAGGCGCAGCAGTGTCTCGCCGCTCGCCTTCAAGTTAACGAAACTGCCGACCGGCAGGTATGCCGGCGGGTCGATCTGGACGCGATACAGGCCGTGCGGCGGCCCGTGCAGGTCGGTGATTCTTATCTTCTTGGCGGCACTGATGCCGCGGTACACAACGCTCCCGCTCAAGGTTTGGTTGCGTAGCGAGATGTCCACTTTCTCGCGCAGATTCTTTCCGCTGACATCGACAAGTTCCAGAAGCAGTGTGGCCGTCTTGCTCATAACATTATCTCCTCGATTTGACGCGAACATGGGCGAGCTTGAGAAGGCGACTCTTTTACCAGTTAACTCGCTTTTACTCAATCTTTTAGTCGGCGTTTTCGACTCCCGCCCGACTATGCTATCTTTTCGCTGACACAACGCCGGTCGCCTGTCATGCCAAGTTGCTAATTATCCAGAGGTTGAGTGAGGCGGATCAACAGTTGTACACAGAGAGCACGGATAGTTCACACAGCACGCGGAGAAAATAATGTCCGCTACTCTCTGTGTCGTCCGTGTGACATCTCTTGCCTTCGATGTTAAAACTGAATGCCGTCTTCGTTCGACCTGTCATGTTGATGCAACACGGTAATCAGTTATCTGTCATCCCCCTCTTAGCCATTCCATGTTTAGCTCACACAAGCGGGAGACCTTTTCAGTCGGAGGTCGCGTGTTCCCGATGTCTCGTATCTTAAAGCTGTTCGTGCTGTCGCTGTTCGCAATCGCGGCTGCTTTCTTTTGCCTTCCGTCTTCAATCGTTCAAGCCGTCCGGCAGGGTGATGATCAAGCACACTTCTTCGAGGCGCGCGTCCGCCCGGTGCTGGCCGCGCGGATCAAACCGTTCGAAACCGCATTCGGGATGCAGAAGGAAGCACCGGAAGTGTTCGATCTGTCGAAAGAAACGGACGCGACGCTGAGGCTGTATGGCTTGGAGCGCGGAAGCACGAAGGGCTTCGCGTGGCAGTGTCTGGTGGCGCGGCGGATGGCGGAGCGCGGCGTCAGATTCATCGAGTTGGTCGACACCGGCGCGTCGAAGAACTGGGACGCGCACGGCGACATCCAGACGCACGCGCCGCTCGCGCGAAACGTCGATCAACTGATTGCCGGACTGCTGAAAGATTTGAAGTCGCGCGGCATGCTTGACGACACGCTAGTGGTCTGGACGACAGAGTTCGGGCGTACCCCGTTTCATGAAAAGGCGAACGCTAAAGGCCGCGAGCACCACGCGCGAGCCTACAGTTCGTGGCTTGCCGGTGGCGGCGTCAAGGGCGGTATCACCTACGGTTCGAGCGACGACTATGGCATCGATGTGGCGGACGACTTAATGCACATCCACGACTTTCACGCGACGATCCTTCACCTGATGGGCATGGATCACACGAAGCTGACATTTCACCACGCGGGCCGCGATTTCCGCCTGACGGATGTCCACAGCAATGTCGTCAAAAAGATTCTAGCCTGAAGCGGGTACGGTGTGCGTCAACCACCACACGGACAAGTCAGCTCATGACTGAGTAGAACCGCTGGAGACTTTAGCTTTTCATACTGCTATACCAGGACTCTTGCGCTGGCTGTGGCGGGACTATCGTCCGTCTTAACCGGTCTTGCGCGACTCGCGCGGTACGTAGAACACTCTCCCGCCATCGGGTGAAGGACGCCGAAAAAGTTAAAACTTAATGTCGTCAATCTCAAGTCAAAAAACCAGGAGAATCAATATGCCTTTCATGTTCTCGTCTCTGAAGTTAGCCGTGCGCGCCGCGTGCGTCGCCGTCTTCCTCCTTGTGTGCGGTGTAACGTTCACCCGCGCGCAGGATCAGACCCCACCGATGGCCGAACCGAAAGTCATCACCCCCGGCACGAACGGCGCGCCGCCGTCGGACGCCATTGTCCTCTTCGACGGCAAAGATTTGTCGCAGTGGCGCGGCACGAAGGGTGAAGCGAAGTGGATCATCAAGGATGGCGTCGCCACCGTTAACGGAACTGGCAACATCACCTCGAAGCAGGAGTTCGGCGATGTTCAACTGCACGTCGAGTGGGCGTCACCAGCCGAGATTAAAGGCGAGGGACAGGGGCGCGGCAATAGCGGCATCTTTCTTCAGGGCCGCTACGAAGTGCAGGTGCTGGATTCCTACAACAACAAAACGTACTTTCACGGGCAGGCCGGCAGCGT
>JACDEG010000732.1 GCA_013816505.1 Pyrinomonadaceae bacterium
GACATGATGAGAACTCTCTTGCAAGACCTGCGCTACGCCTTTCGGATGCTACTCAAAAATCCGGGCTTCACTGTCATCGCGGTCGTCGCACTGGCTTTAGGCATCGGCGCGAACACGGCGATCTTCAGTCTGGTGAGCGCAGTGCTGGTGCGTCCGCTTAATTATCACGAGCCTGACCGGCTGGTGATGGTCTGGGAGTCCGACTCGTCCGCCGGTGCTTCGCGCGACACGCTGGCGCCTGCCAATTACGCCGACTGGAAAACGCAGAATCAGGTTTTTGGAGAGATGGCGGCGCTCGACTTGCGCAACTTCAATCTCACCGGCGACGGCGAGCCGGAAAGGATTCCCGCCTTCGGCGTGTCGGCGAATTTCTTCCCACTGCTCGGGGCGAACCCGGCGCTGGGGCGCACCTTTCAGCCGGAAGAGGATCAGCCCGGCGCAAACAAAGTAGCCGTTATCAGCCACGGCCTCTGGCAGAGCCGGTATGGCGGCGAACACAGTATCGTCGGCCGTGACATTCTGCTCAACGGTGAGCAATACACGGTCGTCGGCGTCATGCCGAGGGACTTTCAGTTCGTGGTGGCGAGCATCAACCTGTGGGTGCCGATTGCGCTCACTGCCGAACAACTCGCCGAGCGTAACATCCACAACCTCAATGTCGTTGCGCGACTGAAGCCGGGCGTCACGGTAGCGCAGGCTAACGCCGATATTCAGGCAATCACGCACCGGATCGCCGCGACTTATCCCGACGAAGCGGAAGGCCTGAGCGCCGCGGTCGTCCCGCTGCACGAACAATTAGCCGGCGACGTGCGCCGCCCGTTGATGATGCTTCTGGTCGCGGTCGGGTTCGTCCTGGCTGTAGCGTGCGCGAACGTGGCGGGGATGCTGCTCGCCCGCGCGGCGACGCGGCGGCGCGAAATCGCCGTGCGCTCGGCGCTCGGCGCGAGCCGCTGGCGCATCGTGCGGCAACTGCTGACGGAGAGCGTGCTGCTCGGCGGTTTGGGCGGTGGCCTAGGGTTGCTGTTGTCGTTGTGGGCGTTCGCGTTTCTGCAACAACTGATTCCGGCGGGGATGAGCGCGTCAGCCATGTTGGAGCTGGATGCGCGGGTGCTCGGCTTCACGTTGGTCATCTCGCTGCTGGCCGCTGTGATTTTTGGTTTGGCTCCGGCGCTACAGGCATCGAGAGCCGATCTGAGCTTGGCGCTCAAGCAAGGCAGCGGGCGCACAGGCTCCGGCACAGGTCAACGGTGGCTCCGCAGTGGGTTCGTCGTGGCACAGGTCGCGCTGTCGCTGGTGCTGCTCGTCGGCGCGGGGCTGTTAGTGCAGACGTTGTCTAAGCTGCGCGGCCAGTATACGGACCTGCGACCCGAAAGCGTGTTGACCGTGCGGACGCAGTTGGTAGGCGACAAATATCGTGAGCATCAACAGCGCGTGGCTTTCTACGATCAAGTGCTGGCGCGTGTCGGGCACCTGCCCGGAGCAGTCGCCGC
Source organism: Pyrinomonadaceae bacterium (assembly GCA_013816505.1). Lineage (GTDB taxonomy): Bacteria > Acidobacteriota > Blastocatellia > Pyrinomonadales > Pyrinomonadaceae > JACDEG01. The sequence continues at coordinate 1,491 of JACDEG010000732.1, forward strand.
GGGCTATACGACCGCCGTGCCGCTCACTTGGATGGGCGCGAACGGTCTCACACTCGAAGGGCGGCAGTCTGAGCCGAATGTGGGCTGGAACGCGATTCACCGCCAAGTCAGTCCCGGTTATTTTCGAGCGATGGGCGTTGCGCTGCGGCAAGGGCGAGCCTTCAACGACGGGGACGACGAGCGAGCGATTCCGGTCGCCGCCATCAACGAGACGATGGCGCGACAGTTCTGGCCGGGCGAGAGTTCCCTAGGCAAGCGATTTAAGGTCGGCTCGCCGGATTCGCCGAATCCGTGGCTGACAGTTGTCGGCGTGGTCGCCGATGTCCGGCAGATGGGGGCGGACGCGCCGGTCAAGGCCGAGATGCACGTGCCGTATTGGCAAGCTTCGCCGCACCCACCCTATCCCCTCTTCGCCCCGCGCGATCTGGTCATCCGCACCACAGCCTCGCCGACGAGTCTCGTGCCCGCCGTGCGGCAGGCGGTACGCGACGTTGATCCTTACCAGCCACTTTCCAGCATCCGCACGATGGATGAAGTGCTGGATAGAGTGACGGCCCAGCGCCGGATGGGGATGATTCTGCTGACGGCGTTTGCCGCGTTGGCGCTGCTCTTGGCGGCACTGGGAATTTACGGGGTGTTGTCATTCTTCGTCGTGCAGCACACGCGGGAGATCGGCATCCGCATGGCGCTCGGTGCGCAGCGGGGCAACGTGCTGCGGCTCGTCGTCAGGCAGGGCATGCTACTCGCACTCGTCGGGATTACCGTCGGCCTCACCGGGGCGTTCGCGTTGACGCGAGTGATGGCGAGCCTGCTTTACGGCGTGAGCGCGACGGACCCTCTGACCTTCGTCGGCGTCCCACTGTTGCTCGCCGTGGTCGCCTTCATCGCTTGTTACCTACCGGCGCGACGCGCGACGAAGGTCGATCCGATGATCGCGCTGAGGTACGAATAATCGAATTGGATTGAAGAGGTTAGGACATGAGAACTTTGTGGCAAGTCTTGCGCTATGGCATTCGCATGTTGGGGAAAGCGCCCGGCTTCACGCTGGTCGCGGT
>JACDEG010000282.1 GCA_013816505.1 Pyrinomonadaceae bacterium
GATGTACCGTGCGCCTCCATGCCAACGGCGTCCATACACGAATCAGGTCCGCGCCCGCCCGTCATCTCCTTCAATAATTCAATCACGCCTTTTTCGTCATTGAAATCAATCGTCTCCGCTCCGGCTTCGCGTGCCAGTCTCATGCGGTCTTCGACTGATTCGATTGAAATCACGCGCTCCGCTCCCTGTAGGTAAGCCGACTTGATCGCCAGCAGTCCGACGGGACCCGCGCCCCAGATTGCGACCGTATCGCCCGGTTCAATCTGACAATTCTCCGCCGCCATCCACGCCGTCGGGAAGATGTCGGAAAGGAACAGAACCTTTTCGTCCGGCATTCCTTCGGGGATCTTGACGTGGCCGACATCGGCGAACGGCACGCGCAAGTATTCGGCTTGTCCACCCGCGTAGCCGCCGAGCATGTGAGAATAACCAAAGAGACCTGACGGCGAATGACCGTAGAGCTTCTCCGCCATCCAGGCGTTCGGGTTCGAGTTGTCGCAGCACGACCACAACTGTTTTTGACAAAAGAAGCAACTGCCGCATGAGATCGTGAACGGCACGACGATGCGGTCGCCAATTTTCAAGTTCTTGACTTCACTCCCGACCTCGACCACCTCGCCCATATTTTCATGACCGAGAATGTCGCCTTTCTGCATCGTCGGGATGTAGCCGTCGTAGAGGTGCAGGTCGGAGCCGCAGATCGCCGTTGAAGTGATTTTAATAATTGCATCGCGCGGGTTGAGAATCTTCGGATCGGGAACGTTTTCGACACTAACGCTATTTGTGCCTTGCCAGCAGAGAGCTTTCATCACATCCTCCTTTGAAAGTGAGCAGTAAGTGGTGAGCAGAGTAGGCGGTGAACAGTCTAGTTTTTCCTACTGATCGCGCCGGGACACCCGCCTGCCGATAATTTCTTAAACTTTTGCCGCGCGACGCGCAGTTCAATTTGTTGTCGCATTCCATAATTTTGAGTGAGAAAGAACCAGATTGCCAGAGTGGAGTTGTGAAGTCTGTACGTCCTCGCACCGACTCGAATGAGCGCGTCGCCTTATCTTTCGCTTACTCGATCAAGCTGCCGACGGCGAGCACCGACGATTGCGTTGGGCAGCGGGCGCAAGCGATCACAACCTGTGTCTCATACACGCAATGATGGATCGGTCAAGTGCTGTTTCCGTCAGGGCTGTCACACGAAAGTTCAACCGAACGACTGTTCCGGTTGATGACGCGCCGCCCGCTCAGGTAAGATTGCTTTTCGCATTCCGCGAGGAGCAATCATCATGTCAGTTTCCGAAACCATTCTGCCGCCCGCGAACCAGCAGGGCCTCGACATCCGCTCGACTTCGCGCGCTGAGATGAACCTCTGTCCGCTCGACACTTTCCCGTACGAGTTCGTCGGTCGCGAGGTACGGATCAAGTTCGAGATTCCGGAGTTCACCGCGATCTGCCCGTTCTCTGACTTTCCCGATTTTGCCACCATCCGCGTCGAGTACGTGCCGCACGAGCAGTGCATCGAGTTAAAGAGTCTCAAGCTCTACATCAACTCGTTCCGTCCGGTGAAGATTTTCCACGAACACGTCATCAACGTCATCCTCGAAGATTTCGTCCGCGCATGTGACCCGCTCCGGGTCGAGATCGAAGGCGATTTCAACATCCGCGGCAACATCAAAACAGTCGTGCGCGCCAGCTATCAGCGCGGCGACTGGAAGCCGAGACCAGACTAACGACGGGCGGCATCCGGGCGTCGACTGTGCCAGTCGATGAGCCGGTCAACAACAGTCGGTCATCAGCCAATCGTCAACCAGACCGACATCGACTGTGACGCTTTCTCCACTAACTCTGCAACCCTCCGGCGTGGTCGGTCACACGACGCCTTTGACGCTTGAGCCACACCAATTATGGAACACCTGAAAACGATACTGCTCACTCTGTTAATCGCAGGCGGGGCGATCCTCGCGACGGCAAAGATCATCGACGGTGTGGCGCGCCGCCGCTCCGCGTCGGCGATGGCCGCCGGTGCGCAAAGCTTCCTCGCCGCGCTGACGCCTGAGCAGCGCGCGAAAACGGTTTTCGATTTCGCCGACGAACAACGCTATGACTTTCATTTTACCCCGCGCCCGCGCAAAGGACTCCCGTTCAAAGAGATGGACGAAAAGCAGCGTCGGCTCGCGCTCGACTTTATGAAGACGGGCCTCAGCCAGCGCGGGTTGACGAAGGCGACGGCGATCATCGACCTCGAACTGGTGCTGCGCGAGTTGGAGAAAAACCCGGTTCGTCGCGACCCGGAGCTTTACTACTTTTCGGTCTTCGGCGCGCCGTCGACGAAAGAGCGCTGGGGCTGGCGCGTCGAGGGGCATCACCTGTCGCTTAACTACACGGTCGTCAACGGCCAGTTCGTCGCGACGACACCGGCTTTCATGGGCACCAATCCGGCAGAGGTCAGGGTCGAGGGGCCGCGCAAGGGCCTGCGCGTGCTCGGCGCGGAAGAGGACATCGCCCGCGAGTTGCTACGCGCGCTCGACGAGAAGCAACGGGGCGAAGCCATCTTCGAGCAGAAAGCGTTCCCCGACATCATCACGATGGTGGTGAAGAAAGTCGACCCGCTCCAACCCGCCGGCGTCGCCGTCAGCAGCTTTAACGAGCAGCAGAAAAAGCTACTCAACAATTTGCTGAACGAATACGCCGCTACGATGCCGGCCGACATCGCGGCGGAGCGGATGGAAAAACTGCGTCGTGCCGGAATGGAAAAGATTCGCTTCGGCTGGGCCGGCGGCATGGAGCGCGGCGACCCGCACTACTACCGCGTGCAGGGGCCGACGTTTCTAATCGAATACGACAACACGCAGAACGACGCTAACCACGCCCACACCGTCTGGCGCGACTTCGACGGCGACTGGGGCGCCGACCTGCTACGCGAGCACTACAAGAATTCGTCGCATCATCAGGGCAAGCCGAGTAAATGAGTAGCAAGGCAAATGTAAAAAGGTAAAAGGCAAAAGTGAAAGTCATTAAAGACGGTAGATGTGTTCAACCCTCATCCTGGAAAACTTTTGCTCAGGTACTTTAAGATTAAAGCAAGGGATTATGTGATGACGGATACAGTCGAGTATGAACAAGGAAAAGGCTGAGTGCCAGTCGCGTAAAATCTGACTTGAGAGCGCGCACACGTATCGTCCTCACAACTGTAAATAGACATGAGCACGGAAGTCATTATTGCCATCGTCGTCGCCGGGCTGATGGCGGCCTTCTTAATCTTTGCGGTCATCCGGCGCACGGTGCGGATGGCGCTCAGGCTCGCGCTGTTCGGTGTCGTCGTGCTGATGATGGCCATCGGCGCGCTCGTCATCTGGTGGTATCTGCCGGGCGATGTCACGGGTAATCAGAACCGCCCGTCCTCCACACGTCCTGCGCGCGCGCGTTGATCGTCGCGAAACCATTTCATGGCCGAGACCGACACCGACCCCGCCGACCAATTCGATGCGCGCATCGACCCCGGAAAACTCGACGAATCGAAGCCCGGCCTGTTGAGCCGCGCACGCCGCCTGCCACAGAACGTCCTTGCCTTAAGCTTCGTCAGCTTTCTTAACGACGCATCAAGCGAGATCATCTATCCGTTCCTGCCGCTCTTTCTTTCGGTGACGCTCGGCGCAACGCCGCGTGTGATCGGCGTCATCGAGGGCACGGCGGAATCCGTTTCGAGCCTGTTGAAATTGTTCGCCGGGCACTTCAGCGACCGGCACGGGCGGCGCAAAGGCTTGGTCGTGTTCGGCTACGCGCTGGCGAGTTTCACACGACCGCTGCTCGGGTTCGTGGCGACGTGGCCGCAGGCGCTCGGCATCCGCGTCACCGACCGCATCGGCAAAGGCATCCGCAGCGCGCCGCGCGACGCGATGATCGCGGACTCGGCAGCGCCGGCGGAACGCGGCCTCGCCTTCGGCTTTCACCGCGCGATGGATCATGCCGGGGCGGTCGTCGGCCCGTTGCTCGGCTACGGCATCCTGACGCTGATTGCCGCAAATCGGAACGCGCCGACGGCCTCAGACTACCGCACGCTTTTTCTCATCGCCTCGGTCCCGGCGCTCGCGGCGGTGTTGGTCGCGGCGTTCGTGGTGCGCGAAAAGAAGCGTGCCGCGCCGGCAGCCCCGGCGGATGCCGCTCCGCCCGCGCCTCCGCTCCGCCTATCGCTCAGTGGCTTCGACGGAAATTTCAAACGCTTTCTGGCGGTCGTCGCCCTCTTCACACTTTCAAATTCTTCCGACGCATTTCTGCTATTGCGGGCGCGCGAGGCCGGAGTCTCGACCTCGACGATTCCGCTGCTGTGGGCAGCATTGCACGTCAGCAAAGTCGTCAGTTCATTCGTCGGCGGAGACCTCTCTGACCACCTCGGGCGCAAACGATTGATTGTCTCCGGGTGGCTGCTGTACGCCGCCGTGTACGCGGGCTTTGCGTTCGTCTCATCGGTCGGCGTGGCGTGGGCGCTGTTCCTCGTCTACGGTATTTATTTCGGGCTGGCGGAGGGAGCAGAGAAGGCACTGGTCGCCGACCTCGTCAGCCCCGCGCGGCGCGGCGCGGCCTATGGCATGTATAATCTCGCTTTTGGCATTACGGTATTGCCGGCGTCGCTGCTGATGGGCGCGCTGTGGGACTGGCGGGGCGCGACGACGGCGTTTTTGGTGAGCGCCGCGATTGGCGTCGTCGCGGCCTTGCTGTTATCGACGATTGACACCCGCGCGCGCGTCGATTCAGTCGCGCATGCTTGATCGACTCGAATGATGCATTCTTTATTTCCTCAAAAGTGACAGGTGACGGGTGACAAGATGATTGCGGATTGGTGATTGCGGATTGCGGAATGGAAGAAGTGAACACAAGCATCGTGAGTAGGTTTGCTAATCCGCAATCGCTTAGTGCTGTCCTGTCACCTGTCACCTGTCACCATTTACCTGTCACTTTTGAGCAATTTGATACACACCCATAAAAACTGAATGGAACCGAACGATTACTTTCTAATTCGCACAGCGGATGAGCTTCGACGTGAGGTCGAGAATCTGTCGCCACACGTGGCCGTCGGCTTCGACACGGAGACGACTTCGCTCGATCCGTACGGCGGGCGCGTGCGGCTCGTGCAGTTGAGCGCGCCGGATGGCGTGCGCGTGATCGACATCGACCAATTCGCGAATGGCAACGCCGCGCAAGAAGAAGCGCTCGAACCACTTCGCCGCCTGCTCGCTGCGCCGCGTCCGGTGAAGATCGCGCACAACGCGAAGTTCGACGCGAAGTGGGTGAAGCACCATCTCGGCGTGGAACTGGGAGGCGTCTTCGACACGCTGCTCGCCAGCCAGATCGTGTCGGCGGGCGACGCGGATGACCGCCACGGCCTCGAAGCAGTTGCCGCGCGTTATCTCGACGAAAGAGTTGATAAGTCCGAGCAGTTGAGCGATTGGTCGGGCGAACTCTCCGCCAAGCAATTGGAGTACGCCGCGCGCGACGCCGCCGTGATGCTCCCGCTGCGCGAGAAATTAATCGAGCGACTGAAGGCGAACGACCTGGTGCGCTGCGCCGCGCTCGAATTCGAGTGCGTGATGCCGGTCGCGGCGCTCGAACTGGCGGGCGTCTTTCTCGACGCCGGGCGCTGGCGCGAACAAATGGCCATCGTCGAAAAGAAGCGCGCGGTGCTCGCCGAAGAATTACAGAACATGCTCTCCGAAGGCACCGCGCAGGGGTCACTGTTTGAGAACGTGCGCACGGACGTCAACCTCGATTCACACACGCAGTTGACGGCGGCGCTGAAACGTTTGAACGTTCCCGTCCCGGACTCGACGCGCAACTGGAAGCTGCAACCGCTCGCGGCGCAATATCCGGTCGTTGCGACGCTGCTCGAATACCGCACCGTGCAGAAATCTCTGACGAGTTACGGCGCGAACATCCTCGACGAAATCAACCCCGTGACGGGCCGCATCCACGCCAACTTTCACCAGATCGGCGCGCCGACGGGGAGATTTAGTTGCAATAATCCCAACATCCAACAGGTGCCACACGCCGTCGAGTATCGTCGCTGCTTTCGCGCGCCGGAGGGTCGTAAGCTCCTGATTGCTGATTACTCGCAGATCGAGTTACGCATCCTCGCGCACATCACAGAGGATCAGGGCTTCATAGACGCATTTAATTCGGGAGCAGACTTGCATCGCGTCACCGCCGCGCAGGTCTTCGGCGTTCCGCTCGATCAAATCACGAAAGAGCAGCGTGACTTCGCCAAGCGGCTCAACTTCGGCGTCGTCTATGGCATCGGCGCGCAACGTTTCTCGATGATGACGGGAATTTCGCTCGCCGACTCCGAAGAGATTCTCCGGCGCTACTTCGCAACTTACCGCGCGCTCGACGCATGGCTGCGCGCCGCCGCGCAACGCGCCGTCCGCGAGCGCACGGCGCGCACGATGTCGGGTCGTCTCGCCAGATTCAAGTTCGATCCGGAGGATAGGCAGGCCGCGTCGCTGGTGCAGCGCAACGGTAAAAACATGCCGGTGCAGGGGCTGAGTGCCGACATCCTGAAGCGCGCGCTTCGTCTGCTGCACGACAAAATCAAAGACACGAGCGCGCGCTTCGTTAACATCGTTCACGATGAGATCGTCGTCGAAGTGGACGCCGGCGAAGCGGAGGCGGTGGCGAAGACAGTCGAGGACGCAATGTGCGCGGCGGGCGAAGAGTTCGTCACGCGCGTGCCCGTCAAGGTCGAGACGGAGATTGCCGACGAGTGGGTGAAGTAAATACTCGTCACAATGTTGGATGAAGTGCTGACTTTCTCTCCCCAACCCCCGGCGATGAAGATCATCCCTATCCGTGTTCTCCCTTCACTGAGAGTAGAGGGAGAACACGGATAGGGATGATTTAGTCTGGCAGTGTCTGATAGGTCACATCCTGACTTTTACATTTCTACCAACCCATCACTTGCACTTCAGCCACCGCCAGGGGATCCGCTCCGCGCAGTTGAATCCGCACGTAGCGTCCACTCCGATTGACTGTGACACTGCCGTTATCGACATACCCGGCAACATAGTAGCTCGTCCAGGTGCTTCCATCATCCGACACCATCACGTCGAAGTTGCCGTGGCTTGAACAACACTCGGTCATCAACCAAAAGTCGATGTTGTTAATCTGCCGGACGCCTCCAAGATCGACTTGCCACCAGGCTTGTGCCTCGTAATCCGTGTGGGCGATGGAGCCATCTACCCATGCGCCGCTCGTATTGCCATCCACGGCACGACTAGCGGGCGCGTCCCAGCCGGTGCTTGACTGTGTGGCTAATTTGCCAAGCGCCAGGTTGGTAGTAGAACCAGATGGGGGCGGTGCGGGTGCGCTAACACTCACCGCGACGTTGGGCGTGTAGTCGCTGAACCACTCGACCGCATCCTGCACCATTCGCCACTGGAAGTTGTAGGTGCCGGGCGTCGCGGGTGCGGTGATGGGGAAGTTGAAAGCGTATTCAGCGCCGGGCGCAACGGCGACGCCGGCGGGCAGTTGGACGCGGCCGATGTTCCAGGTGGTGTTATCTTGCGGGTTCTGCGAGCCGAGCCGGTACAAATCACCTTCTGTCCAGGTGGTGTCACCGTCGTTTCTCATCGTCACCGAGACGTTGTAGGTTTGGCTTGCGATCATTGTGGCGGGTACGGATTGACGTATCGCGGTTGCTCTTCTTACCGAACCAGGATCAGTTCCGCCGACTCCTTCGCTCGGAGCTATATTGTTAACCAGTTCCGCAAACTCGACGGACTCGTCAAAGCCACGCAAGACGACCTCGCGCCCGTTCCCTCCCTGAGCATTGATGTCACGCAGAACGCCGAGCCAGCCATTGAAGCCGCCTTCATCCGGTTCGCGCTGCAGATAGGCTGAGTACAAGTCAGAGATGAGGTCCTCATCGCTCCGATTACGATTGATGTACTCAGCCGAGTAGAATTGCGAGCGCTCAAAGGCTTTTGCTTCGATGAGCAGTTGTGCCGGGCTTTGCGCCTGCGCGATCGCGAGCCTATTCGTCCAGTATGACCACTCTTCTTCGCTCGGCTCGCGGTTGAGGGACGCCCACAGAACAGTTGGGACGAAATTACCTGCATCGCTGATGTAACTGTTTGGTAGCACGGTGTTAAACTC
>JACDEG010000283.1 GCA_013816505.1 Pyrinomonadaceae bacterium
GGCAACTGGCGACTCTCGATTCTCGTCAACGCGCTCGGTTGCATCATCACCTTCGTCGTTCTGATCGTGATCGCGGTGACCAAGTTCACACACGGCGCGTGGGCGGTCATCGTCGTCATCCCGCTCCTGGTGTTGACGTTCCGAGCGATCAATAAGCACTACCGCCTAATCGCGGTGCAGCTGTCGCTTGACAAGGCGAAGCCGCTCCGTCCAATGCAGCACCGCGTGATTGTCCCGGTGTCGGGTATTCATCGCGGCGTGCTGCCCGCACTGCAATACGCGCGGAGCATCGCCGGCAGCGGCGACGCTCATGTCTCCGCCGTCTACGTCGAGATCAATCCACAGAACACTGAAGAGTTGAGGAAGGAGTGGGGAAAGTGGGCGAACGGTATTCCTCTGATCGTGATCGAGTCTCCATACCGCTCGGTGACGGCCCCGCTGCTGAAATTCATCGACCAAGAGGCGGAGTCTCACAAGGACTCAATCACGACCGTGGTGCTGCCCGAGTTTGTGCCGCGCGCATGGTGGCAGCAACTATTGCACAACCAAACCGCGTTGCTGCTCAAGGGGCGGTTGCTGTTCCATCCGAACATCGTCGTGACGAGCGTGCCGCATCACCTGCGACGTTAGGTGGGCGGCGGAGTGTGAGATGCTGAGGAGGTTAGACGAGGGGACCGGCGATGAGAGGTGACGCGCGCGCTATCTCAACGCTTTAAAGAATCGCGCGCGCCCGTCAGTTCTTAATAGGCGCGCGCGAAGTTAGATGGATGAGCAACGCGTAGGTGTGTGCCGGAGAGCCGCGAGTCCAAGTCTCAATCTCAGGCGCTCTGAATGTCGCTGCCTCGGCTGGCGAGGAAGCATGAGCGGCAGAAGACGGGACGGCCTTGCGACGGGTAGAACGGTACGGTGGTCTGCTGTCCGCATTGTGCGCAGTTGACCGAAACCTCAATCCTCTGGCGCACGCCCGAAGTCTGAGCCGCGGCAATCGCGGCGAGGCGTTCGTTCTTCGCCTGCTTGCAGGGCTTGCACCGCTTAGGCTCGTTTTTTAAGTTTTTGTCATGGAAGAAGACCTGCTCACCCGCTGTCCAGGTAAAATCTTCTCCGCAGTCAACGCACCGGATGGTGCGGTCTTGGAATTCTATTTCAGAGTGACTCCACTCTCCATTGGGTCTTGCCGCAATCTGTACCTGTGCCATGATGAGATCCCTCTAGTGACTTTGACTCTTGGCGCTTGACTGTGATGGGGAAGTCGACCAAAAGCGGTTGGTTGCTTGAAAAGTTAGTTTGCGACGAGGAAGCTTTCAGCGTTTGTTTGAACCCGGTGTCTGACACTGTTGGATGTTGAACTGTTGCCGAGAGGGCAAAGCTTAACTTTCGTCCGTTCGGGGGAAGTGCTCGCGGGTGCGACTAATTCGATTACTGCCTCGACCTAAGCGCGTCGCTTAAATACCGCAGCGCCGAGTTAGCTACCTTTGCCACCTGGGGCCCGCGCCAACACCGTGACCTGACTTCCCTGCCGAAACATGCGCCGCGTTTCAAAGAATGGGTTCCGCAACGAGCTTGGCATGCAAAGTATATCCTTCACGAAATTGTGTCAAGGGCCACGTTAACACTTTTGCAATGTCTTGACAGCCGCTAGGTCAGGTGGCAGGATGCGGCGGACCGTCTATCCAACCCTACATTACACAGAAAGTCGAACGTTTTCGCGGCATGAAGATTCTCGTCATCGGTTCAGGTGGGCGCGAGCATGCGTTGTGCTGGGCGCTTCGGCAGAACCTCGGCGATGATCTCTCTCTCCTGCTCTGTGCGCCGGGCAGCGCCGGGATCGCCGAAGTGGCGCGCTGCGTTCCCCTCGGCGCGACCGACGTTTCGGCGCTGGCCGATTTCGCCGCCGCGGAAAAGATTAGTCTCACTATCGTGGGCAGCGAAGCGCCGCTCGCCGCCGGACTCGCCGACGAATTCGAGCGGCGCGGCTTAGTCGTTGCCGGGCCGCGCCGTGTTGCCGCGCAACTTGAATCAAGCAAAGCCTTCGCGAAGGAGTTTATGCGGCGGCACAACATACCGACCGCGCGCTTTCACGTGGCCGATTCGGCGTTGGAAGCGCGTAAGATGCTGCACCGCGGCGAGTTCGGCCCGGCGGATGCGCCGGTTGTGGTGAAGGCCGACGGTCTCGCGGCGGGCAAAGGCGTGGTGGTCGCGCGCACACGTGCTGAGGGTGAACGGGCAATCGAAGAGCTGATGGGCGGCAGTCTCGTCGCTGGAGGGGCCGCCCGCCGCGTGGTCATTGAAGAAGCTCTGGAGGGCCGGGAGGCTTCGCTGCTGTTGTGGACGGACGGGCGTGATTACATTCTGATGCCGGCGGCGCGCGATCACAAGCGCGTCGGCGAAAACGACACCGGCCCCAACACTGGGGGGATGGGGGCGATCACCGCTCCCGATGTGCTTGATGAAGAATCGAAGGCGCGCGTCGTGCGCGAGATAGTCGAGCCGACGCTGGAGGGGGCACGAGCCGACGGCCTCGAATTCCGCGGGGTACTCTTCATCGGCCTGATGCTGACTGCGGACGGGCCGCGCGCACTCGAATATAACGTGCGCTTCGGCGACCCGGAGGCGCAGGCGATTCTCGTGCGCCTGCGAAGCAATCTGGCCGACATCTTCGAAGCGGTGGCACACGGGCGGCTGGACGGCGTGCGCGCCAAATGGAGTAACGACGCTTCGGCATGCGTGGTGCTCGCCGCGCGCGGTTATCCGGAGCGCCCCGAAGCCGGGGCGCGCATCGAAGGTCTCGAAGGCATTGCCGAACAGATGCCAGGCGTCCGAATTTTTCACGCGGGCACGACGCGCGCCAAAGATGGCGGATGGCTCACCGCCGGTGGCCGCGTGCTCGGTGTTACCACAACCGGTGCGACGCTCGAAACGGCGCTCCGTCAATGTTACGACGCGGTCGGGCGCGTCCGTTGGGACGGCATGCACTACCGGCGCGACATCGGTCAATTCGCGAATCGATTCGCCGAGGCCGCTGGCGGTGGGGCGCCGCGGGGCATTCAGGAATAAGGTCGATTGGGGTGCGCAATTGGAGGGTCAGCGGGACGCTTCAGACGTTCGCTAAAGAGTCATCGGAACGGTCTGCTAAGCTCAATCAGCTACCTGTCGCCCGCCGCTTGAAAGGTTCGCTGCACGCTGTTTTCACTGCTCTAGCAGGACGCGCCTGAACCCTGTTATACTCGGCCTCGGAGTCGAGTTTGGCTGTCAAAAAGACAGGTGCAACTCGGTGGCGTCAACCGTCGTACACCTGCCGACCTCGCGCGCTGCTTTCGTGCGCGGGCGGACACGTAAAGATCACCTGCGCGAAGATGTGTATATCGTTGCCGGACGGAAGCGCCGGTTGGAGGAAGGGAAGAGATGGGACTGTGGGCCAGCATGAAGCGCTCGATACGAGCGATGTTCGGGGGCGTCATTGAGAAGACGGAAAACCCTGAACTGATACTCCAACAAACGATCCGCGACATGAGAGACCGCGTGCCGGAGTTGAACAACTCGGTCGCGCAGGTCATGGCGACGGAGCGTCTGCTCTCAAAGAGCAGAGAGCGGCTCGAAGCCCAGGTCGTCGACCTCGACTCGAAGATCAAAGCCTCTGTTAAGATGGGGCGCGACGACATCGCCACGGCGTACATCGGGCAGTTGCAGCAGGCGCAGGTCGACCTTCAGAAAACTTCTCAGCAACTTGAGCACGCGACGGTGGCATCCAAACAGGCGCTCAAGGCGCGTGATAATTACGTGCTGCAGATGCAGCGGCGGAGTGCCGAGGCGATGCAACTCATCAATCAGTCGAAGCAAGCGAAGTTGCAGGAGCAACTCGCGCAAACGATGGAGTCGTTCCAAATTGGCGACGACGCTTCAACCTTCAACGAGATGCGCGACAAGATCGACCGCCGCGCCGCCGCCGCCGACGCGAAGATGCAACTTGGCGCCGCTTCGGTCGACACACAGATGCAGGAGATCGAGCGCGAGGCGATGGACATGCAGTTGCAAGACAAGCTGCTTGAGTATAAGCAGCAGATGGGGCTGCTCCCGGCGGCAACCGAGCGCCAGACTCCGGCGCTCCCGGCGGCCGTCGACGAAAGGACAAACTAAGCGCGTCCGAGTCTGACGCCGTTGTCCCGCGCGAGAGTCATCGTCAATCAGTTTGGTATGAAGCAGGCGAATGCGTCCACCACTTTTTCGTCCGTGAATTAATATGTTGGAGAGAAAGATAAACATCGAGTACCTGAAAGAGGCAGTGAAAGAACCCGTCAACTTTTGGGGCATGGCGGGTTTTGCTGTCGCCGCAGCATATACACAGTCAGTGATTCCGTTGGCTGCCGCGCTTGTTACCGAAGGGATGTACCTCGCCACCGTGCCCGCCAGCACGCTCTACCGCCGCCTCGTCGATTCGCGCAACCGGAAGCGTCTGTTGGAGCAGCGCAACCGCATGCGCGATAAGATGATCGAAACCTTCGACCCACGCGAGAAAGAAGCGGTGCTGTATCTGAAGTGGTTGAAGAAGCAAGTCTTTGAAAACTACGTGAAGTTCACCGGCGCGAAAGAGCCACCGGCCAACGTTAAAAGTCTGGAGCAGCGCTGGGAAGATTTTGTCGACCTGCTGGACGTATACCGCCGGCGCAAAAATCACCTGCGCTCAATCAACCGGCAGGCCGTGCAGAATCAATTGACCCAGGCCGAGCGCGCGGTCGAGAGCACGCCGGACGAGCGCGCCCGCCGTGTCCAGCAGGCGAACGTCGAAATCCTGAAGCGCCGCCTGGCTGCCTTCAACGAGCTTGACCGCTCCGTGAAATTGGTCGAAGGGCAGTTGCAGTCAATTGAAAACTTTTTCGGTCTCGTTAACGATCAGGTTGTGACGCTGCCGACACCGGAGCGTGTCTCCGCGCTCGACTTCGAGCAGTTGAGCGATTCCATTGCGATGACGAAGCAGATGCTTGAAGAGACTTCGGACATGATCGGCGCACTCGATAACCACAATCGCGAACTGGGCAACTACGATATGCTTACCTCCAACTCGCCCGCGAAATAATCCAGGACGTTTCAACAAACAGCGAAAGGCCGGACACTCGAGTGACCGGCCTTTCGCTTTATTGCAGGCGCCCAATAGTTTTCAATCACGCGGCGCGTCACCCACTGTGGTGGCGACGCGGCGGCTGACGATTTCCTCCAGTGAGCTTTCGTCAATACTGTAGGTCGAGTTACAGAAGTGGCAGGTCATCGCCGCGCCCCGGTCCTCGCGCAACATTGATTCCAATTCGCGCTGCTCAATCGAAGAGATCAAGGAGACGGCCCGCTCGTACGAGCACGAGCAGGCAAAGCTGACCGGCCGCTCTTCAAGTACTTCGAACGGTACGTCGCCGAGCGCGGCGCGCAGCATCTCGACGGGGCCTGCGCCCGCGCGGATCAGCGTCGTGGTGTGCGGCGTCCGCGCGACGGCTTCTTCGACGGCGGCGACCGTCTTCTCGTCCGCGCCTGGCATCAGTTGAATCATCAATCCGCCGGCGGCGTCAATGAACGTTTCGCCCGACGCGCGTGCGCGGACAAGCACACCAAGCATCACCGCCGAAGGAATCTGCTCGGACTTGGCAAGGTAGTAAGCGAAGTCCTCCCCGATCTCGCCCGAAACCAGCGGCACCGAACCGCGGTAAGGCTCACGGTACAACCCAATGTCGTAGCCCGATTCATAAGTCACGTAAAACATTCCGCTTCGCCCGACGACCGCGCGCACGTCGAATTTACCGCCGCTATTGAGTTGCGCGTCGGCTTCCGGATTACGCACGTAGCCACGTACCTGCCCACGCGCGTTGGCCTCCGCCGTGATCCCGCCCGCCGCTCCGTCACCTTCGATCCGCACCGTCAGACGGTCGAACTCTTTCAGCCCCGCGCCCAACAGCAACGTGCCCGTCAGTGTGCGCCCGAGGGCGGCGGCAACGGTATCCGAAGTGCCGTGTCTGGCGGTCGCCTCGGCGACCAGTTCGGTCGTCACGGCGGCCATGCATCGGATGTTGCCGCCGGCCGCCGTCGCGCGCACTAACGTGTCAGTAGTTGTGTCTGTTCGTTCGTTCAGCATTCATTACCCCTCGGCCCGGACCGCATCGCAAGCCCGTAGCTTTCAACCCAAACCCTGCTCGTTTATGCCCGCCGCACGCTCCGCTCGACAAGCGGGAGGGCGCAACATATAGTAGTTTCGTCAACCATTTCAAGTCGCCGAAAAAATTAGATGCCAGTCATTGAAGACCGGTACGATGCGTCAGATGAGGTTAAGGTAAATTCTCAAGGTACCCGCTCTATTGCATCAGCCGGGAGCCATGCCACAATATGTTGGGGCAATGTGTTGACAGCCTTAAGATAGCTATGTATACTGCGCCTCGCTCGAATGAGGGGATTGCCGGGGGAAACGCCACTCGGAGGTGACGACCTCCCGGCGCCATCCCCGCACCTTGAATTGCTTTAGCCACCCGCAGTATTCGCCCACTATTATTTAACGACACGGCGCGCCCGTCATGGTCGATGCGCCGCAGGTTTTGAAGGACAGTTTATTTAGACGCCCCGCGCCGAATGCCGCGCGGGAAAGGCAGAACGAGAATGAGTACAGTGATCGAGCCGGACGCATCGAAGGGCAACGCCGTGAACAAGAGCGCCGCCATCAACATCACCGGCGCCCACCCCCAGCCGTCTGACGCTTTGGGATTGAACGCGCGCCGCGTCATCAACAAACGCTACAGCCTTAAAGACTTGCGCGGCGAGGCCATCGAAGAGTGGTCGGATGTAGCGCGCCGCGTCGTCGGCCACGTGAGCGCGGCGGAACTGGACGCGGAGAAGCGCGACGAGTTCTACAGCACGATGCTCGGCATCATGCTCAGGCGCGAGTTCGTGCCGAACACCCCCTGCCTCGTCAACGCCGGCAAGCCTGCCGGTCAACTCGCGGCCTGCTTCGTGCTCGACGTGCCGGACTCGATTGCCGGCATCATGAAGACCGCAACCGATGCCGCAATTATCCATCAAACAGGTGGTGGCACTGGGTTCACATTCGAGAAGCTGCGGCCGGCGGGGGCAATGGTGCGCTCGACGCACGGCGTTGCGTCGGGGCCGGTCTCGTTCATGAACATCTTTAATACGACGACTGACACGGTGAAGCAGGGCGGCGTGCGGCGCGGCGCGAACATGGGCATCATGCGCGTTGACCATCCGGACTTGCTTCGCTTCATCCACGCCAAGAACGACCAGCACTCGCTCACCAATTTCAATATCTCGGTAACTGTGACGGATAAGTTTTTTAAGGCCGTTGATAATAAAGAATGGTATCCGCTCAGCTTCGACGGGCAGCAGTGGACGGAGCCGGTATTTGACCCCGTGCAGAACGATGACTACGCTGTTTACCGCCGGCCCGACGGCTCGACCGTCACTTTCCGCGACCGCGCCGCGTTCGATCCTGTTGACCTCTCCGGTGCGACGCGCGAGGGGCCGCCACGCCCCGGCATGGTCTACGCCCCCGACATCTGGAACCGCATCGTCGCGTCGGCGCACCGCTACGCCGAACCGGGCGTGATCTTCATCGACGAAGTGAATCGTCACAATCACATGATTAAGTCGATGGGGCCGATCTACGCGACTAATCCCTGCGCAGAACAGGCACTTCACTTTAACAACAGTTGTAACCTCGGCTCGGTTGATTTGGCGAAGTTTTACGACCCGGACACAACGGTTGATTGGGAGCGGCTTGGCGAGACGGTGAGGTGGTGTACGCGCTTTCTCGACAACGTGGTCGACGTGTGCGCGTGGCCGCTTCCTGAAATTGACAATGTGGTGAAGCGCACGCGGCCCGTCGGCCTCGGCGTGATGGGATTCGCCGATTTGTGTCTCAGCCTGAAGATTGCGTATGGCTCGCCCGCCTCGATTGACCTGATGGATGAGGTGATGAGCTTCGTGCGGCGCGAGGCGTGGATGGAATCGTGTCGGCTCGGCGCGGAGAAGGGCGTCTTCCCGGAGTACGCACCGAACAAAGAGATGTATGACAATTTTCTGCGCGACGAAATCGGCATTCCCGAAGACATGCTCACCCCGCGCAACTACGAGACGACGACAATCGCA
>JACDEG010000284.1 GCA_013816505.1 Pyrinomonadaceae bacterium
TCTCTACCTTTATCTCCTGACCCCCGACCCCCGACCACCGACCCCCGCTTGGGGCGCTCATCGCGCGCTGGTAGCGTGGCGCTTCGTCAGTTAAATAAAGTCCGGGGATGTCGGCCAGTTTCTCGCCGTGGTGGAAGACGACGACGTGGCCGGTGTCGGTGACGCGACCAATGACGACGGCGTCCAGGTCCCACTTTTTGAAGATGTCGACGACCTGCCGTTCGCGTCCCTTGTGCGCGACGATCAGCATCCGCTCCTGCGATTCGGAGAGCATGATTTCGTAGGCGGTCATGTTCTCTTCGCGTTGCGGCACGAGAGTTAAATCGAGTTCGATGCCGTTGCCGGCGCGTGCCGCCATCTCGCACGACGACGACGTGAGTCCGGCTGCGCCCATGTCCTGGATGCCGGCGACTGCGCCGCTGCGCATCACTTCAAGGCACGCTTCGAGCAGAAGTTTTTCGAGGAACGGATCGCCGACCTGCACCGTCGGGCGCTTCTCCAGCGCTTCATCATCAAACTCAGCGGAGGCCATCGTCGCGCCGTGGATCCCGTCTCTTCCGGTCTTCGCGCCAACGTACAGCACAGGGTTGCCGACGCCCTCGGCCTTACCGAAAAAGATTTGATCATGACGCACGAGTCCGAGCGCAAAAGCATTGACGAGCGGGTTCAAGCTGTATGTGTCGTCGAACGAGACTTCGCCGCCGACCGTCGCGACACCGAACGCATTACCGTAGTGCGCGATTCCGGCGACGACGCCGGCGAGCAAAGCGCGGTTGCGCCGCCCGTGTCGTTCGTGGTCGAGCGAGCCGAACCGCAGAGAGTTCATCGCCGCGACGGGGCGTGCGCCCATTGTGAAGATGTCGCGCAGGATGCCGCCGACGCCGGTCGCCGCGCCTTGAAACGGCTCGATGAACGAAGGGTGATTGTGTGACTCGACCTTGAACGCGGCGCACCACCCGTCGCCGACATCGACGACGCCCGCGTTCTCGCCCGGCGGCACAATGACACGCGCCCCAGTTGTCGGCAGACGTTTCAGATGCACGCGCGATGATTTGTAAGAACAGTGCTCCGACCACATCACCGAAAAGATGCCGAGTTCGACCATCGTCGGTTCGCGCCCCAGAAGCTCTTCGATGTGCGCGTACTCTTCCTGAGTGAGGTTGTGTGTGGCGATGGTTTCGGGGCTCATCATAAGATTAAGTACCGAGTGCTGAGTACTGAGTGACGAGTATTGAGTAAAAGCAGTCCCGCTTAAACTCAATACTCGTCACTCAGTACTCAGTACTTTTTGAATGGCTGCGATGAGTTCGTCGGGCTTGATGCGCCCGGAGTGTTTGAAGACGAGTTGGCCGCGGGCGTCGAAGAGGAAGGTGGCAGGCAGTTCGCCGCGCCACATGTTATCAACGGCGGTGATCGCGGCGTCCGGGTCAATCGCGTTGAGGAGGTAGGCGGGGATGCGCTCGCCCCGCACCTGACGCAGGAACAGTGGGACGTTCTGCGTCAACTCTGACACGTCGTCGAGCGACACGGTGATGAAGTCGAGTCCGCGTGGGCGGTACTGTTCGTCAATCCGCACGAGGTCCGGGAATTCATCGCGACAGGGCACGCACCACGTCGCCCAGAAGTTGACGAGCAGCGGGCGCGGTTGCTGAGGGTCACGACGCAGCAGCATCGCGAGTTCCACATCATTGATGACGCGCACGGTTGGCTTCATCGCCGCCTTTTTCTGCGGCGTGGTTTTGACGGAAGACTTGGCCGCCGCAACTCGCTTCGTCTGCCGCGCCTGGGGCGAAGCGGGCACGGCGCTAATGCCGATGATTAAAAAAGCAGTTATCGAAAAGATTGCTGATAATGCGAGGCGTTTCAGATAACGATTAAGAAAAACATTGAGCCACGAATGACACGAACAGCACGAATCAAACCATTGGCAGAAGGTGCGCGGGGCAACGAGAGCGGTGATTCTGTGACATGCGTTCCCGGTCAGATATTTCATTTGGGTCCTTGGCGTAATTCGTGGCTCACTCTTTTTCCTGAACTCGATAGTTGGTCTTAAGAAACGCGCCTGATTGTGCAGCCGAAGGCGCGCGCTTCCGTCTTGACGGCGGGCTTTCCGGCGAGCGTCGCGTCAACCACTTCGCGCAGGTCGTTGGTGGCGACCTCCGATTCGTCGCGCGAGTTGTCGATGCGCCCGCGGTAGACCAGCTTGTTGTCGGCGTCGAGGAAGAAAGCTTCGGGCGTCACGAGTGCGCCGAGTTGGTCGGCGACCTTGTTGCCTTTGTCTTTCAGAATGGGAAAGGTCAGCCCCGCGCCGGTGGCGTGCTCGCCGACCATCTCCGGCGTCTCGCCGTCATTCGCGTTGATGCCGACGACGTTGACGCCGCGCGCTTTGTACTCCTGCGCGAGCTTCTCCATCCGCTTGTTGTAGCCATTTGAGACCGGGCACTGCACCGAAACGAAAATCAGCACCGTTCCCTTCTGACCGCGCAGGGCGGCGAGCGTGTGCTCTTTGCCTGCAACATCCGGCAGCTTAAAGTCAGCGACAGCGCCGCCAACGGCCGTGCCGGAATCTTTCGTCTGTAAGTTGGATGTGCGATTGCTCGCCACGCCGATAGCCTGCCACGCAGTGGCGGCCAGCATCAGACAGAGGCCGAAGAAAAGGATTCGGAACTGCATCTTTCTCATCTTTGAGAACTACTCCTTGTTGTCAGTGGATTCGGGATGAAACGAAAGATTAGCAAAAGAAGTCGGAAGTCGAAAGTCGGGAGTCTGAAGTCTGAGGTCGGGAACCTGGGGATTGGGCCGGGGCCGAACCAGCACCACCGCTGATGATCGGGTTGACGCTTTCTATCATTCACGACCTTCGACTTCTTGATGGTGGTGCCTTCTTCAGCGTAAACCGCCACAGCATACGGTTCTCGATTTCGTCGAAGCGATGTTCGGCGGCGACGACGCGCCAGAATCCCATGTGCTGCCAGTGCCCCGGCGCGAGCTTGTTGAAGAGCGGCACACCGTGGCCGCTCTCGACGGCGGCGAGCAGCGCGCGGTTGCCGGGACTCAGGTGTTGGTCGCCACGCCGGCCTTCGCCGGTGTAGAGAATCGCCTCGCCGTCCGGTTGCGCTTCATCAGGATAGCAGGGGTTGATGCGCCCGAAGTCGGTCAGCAGCGAGATCAAGCGACCGCCGCGCTGATAGACGCCGTTGCGAATGCGGTGCGTGCGATTGACCTCCGCCCACGAAAGGATTTCGTCGGTCGTGGGAGGTGATGTTTGTGCCGTCGCTTTCATTGCTCTACTGGCGGAAGCCCCGACCGCTCCCCATCAATGTCAGGGGCAGCAATCGGGGCTTGTCATCTCGAACCGGGCCGGTGTGATTCCGCGCGAGCGCGCACAAGTTAAATGATCGTGTGTCGCTGAAGCTATAACCCGCCGATGTTACGCTTCGTCTTCGAGAATAAAGGTGATGAGTATGTTCACTTGATAGGAGACGACCTTATCGCCTTCGATCTTCACCTGCTGCTCTTTGAGCCAGGCGCTCTTGACGTTGCGTAGTGTTTTGACGGCGCGTGCGATGCCGATCTGCATCGCGTCCTCGAAGCTCTTTTCCGAGGTGGCGCTGATTTCTGTGACTCGTGCGACTGACATAGTGACTCTCTCCTGACATCGCTGACCGTCCCGACGCTTTGTTAGCTTTCGTCGTCGGCCAGGCTATTGGGTGATCAAACTCAAATACTTAAAGAGGTGTTGAAGCCTCTCAGATGGTCGAACTCAGATTTCGTGACACGTCGCCGTGACGAAGTTCGCGCGCGAATGGCTTAACACAAAACGAGAGCCTCGCGCTACCGGTCGCGGTGCCAGGGCTTTTTGAAGCGAAACAGATTGGCGCAACTGCGCGATGGGTTGAGCAGCATCCGAGTCGCGATGCGGAGGTAGAGATTCTTCGTCTTGCCTTCGACGAAGCGCACCACGAAGCGTTCGAGCGCGTCCTCGCTA
Source organism: Pyrinomonadaceae bacterium (assembly GCA_013816505.1). Lineage (GTDB taxonomy): Bacteria > Acidobacteriota > Blastocatellia > Pyrinomonadales > Pyrinomonadaceae > JACDEG01. Next base: position 3,989 of record JACDEG010000284.1, read on the forward strand.
ACGAGCAGCGCAGTACCGAGCGTCGGCGTAACGATGATGTCGACGTATGTCAGTTTCCGCGCCTTGCCGACGTTGCCGATGGCCGCCTGACTGATCGGCCCCAATTCAAACTGCGTGCTCATCGCAGCCGACCAGCCCATCGCCTTGAGGCGGCTCGTCCAATAACCTTTGGAGCGCCCGAACTGTTGCCTCATTCCCTTCGGGTCGTTCTGAACCTGAATGAATCCGGTCGTCGCGCCCTGGAGCGGGTGCGCGATGTAGTTGGTGAAGAACCTGCCGCCATCCGCCCACCCGCCGAGGTTGCCGACCGACTCGAAATAGTCTTTGAAGAAAGGGCCGCGCAACTGCTTCCGCGTCTTGGGTTGCGTCATCGCGTAGCCGTGCTGAATCGCCAGCAGCAGAAAGGATTGTTTGAGCGCCGGCTTCCAACGAAAACCCGTCGGCGCGCGCGGCGGATCATCAGATTTCTCCATAGACTTCTCCGTGCCCGCTTCGATTGATCCCGCGAGCGGAGGAGACGACAGAGCCTTCGTTTGTTCGGACCCGGACGGGTTCTGACTGATGAAAAGCCGGCGCGTGTGCGGCCTGTCATCCTGCCGGCGGAACAGGACGTGAGCTTGGTGCGGCGTCAGGATGAAGGGCGGACGATCAACGGCGCGGTCCGCAGCGTTTGAAGAATTCTCATCCGCCGTCCCTGAAAGCTTCCACGTCAAATCAGTCGGGCGGACAAAACGCGCCGCCGAATGAACCTGGTCATGTCGTGAATTTATGGAAGAGTCGACGACGGTCTGTGCGGACAAAGGCGCGGAGGCCGCCATGATGACGGCGAGAAGCGTGAGAGTTCGATTCATCAATGTGTTCCGTGTGCGTTTTGCTTCTTCGTGTTGAGGTGGATTCTGCGGGGGAGTTCACGCGAGCGCGGCAAGCGTCGTGGCAAGCGAGCCGAAGATGCCGCGCCCGTCTGACGAGCCGAGTAAGTCCTCGCACGCGCGCTCCGGATGGGGCATCAATCCGATCACGTTGCGTTCGCGCGAGCAGATACCGGCTATCGAGTCGCGCGCTCCGTTCGGGTTGGCCGCCTCGGTCACTTCACCGCGTTCGTCGCAATAGCGAAAGACGATGCGGTCTTCGCGCCGGAGTTGGTCGAGCGTCGCGTCGTCGCAGACGTAATTGCCCTCGGCATGCGCGACGGGAAGGCGCAGCACGTCGCCATTCTTCAATTCGCCGGTGAACGGCGTCGCGGACGTTTCGACGCGGACGTATGTATGCTCGCAGACAAAGTGGAGGTCGCGGTTGCGGATCAGCGCGCCGGGCAGTAGCCCCGCTTCGCACAGGATTTGGAATCCATTACAGATGCCGAGCACGAAGCGACCACGGGCCGCGAACTCTTTGACCGACGCCATCACCGGCGAGAGGCTCGCGAGCGCCCCGGCGCGCAGGTAATCGCCGTACGAGAAGCCGCCGGGGATGATGACCGCGTCGTAAGAGTGAAGGTCGGTGTCGCGGTGCCAGATGAAGTCGACGGGCTGGCCGACGTGCTTCGAGATCACGTGGTAGGCGTCGTGGTCGCAGTTCGAGCCGGGGAAAACTATCACTCCGAATTTCACGGTTCAATCTCCACGCGGTAGTCTTCGATCACCGGGTTGGCGAGGACTTCGCGCGCCATCCGCTCCGCCGCTTTGCGCGCGTCTTCTTCGCCGAGCGCGCCGTCGGCCATCTTAATCTCGAAATACTTGCCCTGCCGCACGTCCGCGACCCCTTCGTAGCCAAGCAATTCGACCGCGTGCTGAATCGCTTTGCCCTGCGGATCGAGCACGCCCAGCTTGAGCGTGACATAGACTTTAGCTTTCATCGCCGCCCCCTCAATTCCAACAGCATGAAGGAAAACATTGCGCCGAGCACGACCCTTAATTTAAGATGCGCCTCATCAAGGCGGGTCGCACGACTAGATGTGTAAAGGTTCGACGGCCCCCGAGTTAATCAGCCGATCTCGTTTATCACCAGACACGCGCCGCGGGCCGCGACTTCAAGCGTAATCGACATTGCAAGTTTGCACCGTAAGGAGAAAAACCCATAATGCAGAATCCGCCACCCAACCAGCAAGGCTACGGCTATGGTAATCAGTACGGCACGCCGCCGAACGCGCCGCTCACGACGCCGCCCCCCGGCGGCACGGGTAAGTCGAGCACCGGACTGGACGCCAACATCGCGGCGCTTTTGTCGTACATCTTCGGTTTCATCAGCGGGCTGATTTTCTTCCTGATCGAAAAGGAGAGCCGCTTCGTCCGCTTCCACGCGATGCAATCGATCCTGCTGAACGCCGGCGTGATTGTCGCGTACGTTGCCATCACGATTCTGATCATCTTCGTCAGTTTTATCAGCAGCACACTCGCCAGTCTCATCGGCCTACTGTCACTCTTACTCATGCTGGCGTTCTTCGCCGCCGCGATCATCTGCATCGTCAAGGCATTTCAAGGAGAGATGTTCAAGCTGCCGGTGATCGGTGACATCGCTGCCAACATCACGAACAAATAACCGCGCGCCCGACGCCCCGGAATCGTCCGCCCCCGGACCCGCCCGCCGGGGACTTTTCTTTAGCAACTTCACTCGCCATCCGTGATGGTGGACGAATCTTTTTTGAAGACCCGCGCGAAAACCGCATCGACGTTACGCAGGTAGGTATCGAGCGCGAACGCGCCTTCGATCCGGTCGCGCGTCAGGTGCGCGGCGATGTCCGGGTCTTCGAGCACGCGGGTGCGAAAGTCACCGCCCTCGTTCCATATCTTCATCGCGTTGCGCTGCACCCACTCGTACGCCTCTTCGCGTGACGCGCCCGCCTGCGTCAACGCGAGCAGCAGTTGTCCGCTGAAGACGAGGCCGCGCGATGCTTGAAGGTTCTCCAGCATCCGTTCGGGGTAGACCACCAGTCCGTCAATCAGCGAGGCCGCTTTGGCGAGCATGTAATCGACCGCGATGCTGGCGTCGGGGAGGATGATGCGCTCGGCGGACGAATGCGAGATGTCCCGCTCGTGCCACAGCGCGATTGATTCGAGGCCGGCGACGGCGTAACCGCGCACGACCCTCGCCATGCCGCAGATGCGCTCCGACAGAATCGGGTTTCGCTTGTGCGGCATCGCTGATGAACCCTTCTGGCCCTTCTTGAAACGCTCTTCCGCCTCGCGCACTTCAGTCCGTTGCCAGTGGCGAATTTGCAGCGCGAACTTGTCGAGCGACGACGCGATAATGGCGAGCGTCGTCAGGTACTCGGCGTACACGTCACGCTGGATGATCTGCGTCGAGACGGCAGCGGCACGGAGTCCGAGCCGCGCGCAGACTTGCTCTTCAACAATCGGGTCGAGGTGCGCGAACGCGCCGACCGCGCCGCTGATCTTGCCGACCGCGACGCCCGCGCGCGCGCGCCGGAGTCGTTCGCGGTTGCGGCGCGTCTCGTCATACCAGAGCGCAAACGTCAGGCCGAACGAGGTCGGCTCGGCGTGAACACCGTGTGTGCGCCCGATCTGCGGCGTGCGCTTGAACTCGAACGCGCGGCGCTCCAGAACTTCCGCGAGCGTGTCGATTCTGCCGAGCAACAGGTCGCACGCCTCGCGCAGCAACAGCGCGTTCGCCGTGTCAACCACGTCGGAAGACGTCAGGCCGTAATGCACGAAGCGCGCCGCGTCGCCGATTGATTCGGCGAGCGCGGTGGTAAACGCGATGACATCGTGGTCGGTCGTCCGCTCAATCTCGTTGATACGCTCGACCGTGAAACACGCGCGCGACTTGATTTCGTCGAGCGCGGCGCGTGGGATCGTCCCCATCTCGGCGTGGACTTCGCAGACCGCCAATTCAACATCAAGCCATTTCTGGAACTTGCTCTGCTCCGACCAAAGCGCGCCCATTTCTGGCAGCGTGTATCGTTCGATCATAGTGATGAGTACTGAGTGATGAGTACTGAGTACTGAGCGATGCTTTTACTCAGTGCTCATCACTCATCACTGTTTGAGACCGTCTGAGCTGACGAAGTAGCGCGCGAGCAGCCAGCGCCCGCCGCGTTTGACGAGTGCGAACGTCTCTGTCCCGATGCCGCGCTCGAACGTCGTTTGGTAGCTGATGGTCAGAGTGTGC
>JACDEG010000285.1 GCA_013816505.1 Pyrinomonadaceae bacterium
GAGCGGATGATCCGTAAGCTCGTTTCGTTCGGGACGCGTAACTCGCTTTCGGCGCAGGACGACCCGGCGCGCGGCATCGGCGCGGCGCGCGACTGGCTGTTTGGCGAGTTTCAAAAGATCGCCGCACCGTCGGGTGGGCGCATGTTGGTGGAGTTACAACGTTTCACGCAGCCAAAAGCGCCGCGCATCGCGCAGCCGACGCAGATCACCAACGTCGTCGCGACACTACGCGGCGCACAGCCCGCATCGGCGGCGCGGACATACGTCGTCAGCGGCCACTACGATTCGATGTGCGGCAGCCCCACCGACGGCACGTGCGACGCGCCGGGCGCGAACGATGATGCGTCGGGCGTCGCCGCCGTTTTAGAGATGGCGCGCGTGATGGCGAAGCGCGAGTTCGACGCGACGATCATCTTCATGGCCGTCGCGGGTGAAGAGCAGGGCTTGCTCGGAGCGGCCTACTTCGCGGATCAGGCGCGGCACAAGAATTGGAACATTGAAGCGATGTTCACCAATGACATCGTCGGCAACACCACGGGCGGCAACGGCGTGCGCGACCGGCGGACGGTGCGCGTCTTTGCCGAGGGTGTGCCGTCAAACGAATCGGAGTCGGAGGCAACGACGCGCCGCAGCGTCGGTGGCGAAAACGACTCCGCGCCGCGCCAACTCGGTCGCTTCATCAAAGAAATCGGCGAGCGTTACGTGCCGGGATTCAAGGTGCAATTGATCTACCGTCGCGACCGCTATCTGCGCGGCGGCGACCACATCCCGTTTCTTGAACGCGGCTATCCGGCGGTGCGTTTCAGCGAGCCGAACGAGGATTACCGTCATCAACACCAGAACGTGCGCGTCGAAAACGGTGTCAAGTACGGCGACCTGCCGGAGTTCGTCGACTTCGCTTACATCGCGCAAGTTGCGCGTATCAACGCCGCCGCGCTGGCAACACTCGCCCGCGCGCCGGCGACGCCGAAGGATGTGCGCATCGTCACCAAGCGCCTGAGCAACGACACCGATTTGCAGTGGGCGGCGAACACCGAGCCTGACCTGCTCGGCTACGAAATCGTCTGGCGCGAAACGACCGCGCCCTTCTGGACGCATGCGCGGATGGTTGGCAACATGACGAGCTATACCGTCGACCGGATGTCGAAAGATAACTACTTCTTCGGCGTCCGCGCCGTCGACAGAGAGGGCCGCCGCAGCCCGGTCTGCTTCCCGCGCCCGCTTCCCCGTTGAGGTGGAACGCTCACAACGACAAAGGGAATCGTGGTCTAAATCATATTGAAAGACGTTGAGACATCGTTTCAGACGGGCTGATTGAAATCCGTCCTGCCTTAATTACTTGCTTTGTTTGTGCGACACACGAATTCCGTCAACTATCCGCCCGCCCGGCGCGTCTAAATCGACGGCACACGAAGGGGCGGGTTTTGTTGCCTATTGTATTCTAGGAAAACCAGTCAGCCACGAATGAACCGAGAAGGCGACCGAGAAGTAAGAAGGCAAAAGTAACCAGTTTTCTGCTCAAAACTGAAAACTGTTCGTTGGCTTATTCTTTTTCTTGAAGTCTAGTAGTTCCGCGTGTCAGTAACTCACAGCAATTAAAACTAAAACTTTGGAGTCTCTATGAAAGCTTTTCACACACGGTCACGCGCCACGGCTTTGTTGATGATGCTCGCACTTCTTTCCGGCACGTTCGCGCCCGGCGCGGAGGCGCAGCGCAAAACGAAAGAACGGGCGAAAGCCGTCAGCGAAGAACAGCGCATCCTGCATGTGCTAAACCGCCTCGGCTTCGGGGCGCGCCCCGGCGATGTCGAGCGTGTGCGAGCAATTGGCGTCGAACGCTATGTCGAGCAGCAGTTGCGCCCCGATCAGATTGATGACGCGGTTGCCGCATCGAAAATCAAAAACCTCCCGACGCTTTCGATGACGACCGCCGAGTTATTAGCCAAATATCCGAACCCCGGTATGCTCATCCGCCAACTCCAGCGCAGCGGTAAACCAGTGCCGCCGGAACTCGCGGCGATAATCGAGAGTCGCACGAAAGGCACTCCGCCGACCGCGCCGAACGGCAGTAGCGGCGCGGCAAAGAATACAGCGGCGATGGATGACGCGATGACGGCCCCGGCGGTCGGTGGTGCGTCGACGGCGGGTAAGGACGGCGAGATGAGCGCCGGGGCGATGACTGCCAGCCAAAACAGGAAGGGCGCGAGCAACGATCAAGATCGTGGAGACTATCGGCGGGCGATCATCGCTTACATGCGCGAGAACAATCTGGAGAGTCCGCAGCGCATCACCGCCGAACTGCAAGCGTCGCGAATCCTGCGCGCCGTCTACAGCGAGCGGCAGTTGCAGGAGGTAATGGTTGATTTCTGGACAAACCACTTCAACGTCTTCGCGAGCAAGGGCGCGGACAAGTGGTTTCTGACTTCGTATGACCGCGACACGATCCGCCCGCGCTCTCTCGGCAAGTTTCGCGATCTGCTCGGCGCGACGGCTGAGAGTCCGGCGATGCTCTTCTACCTCGACAACTTTCAAAGCGTCAGCCCGAACACGCGCGCGCCGCTCGGTCAACAGCAACGCCGCCGCTTGATGCGGATGAATGAGTCAGACCCGCGCGGCGGCGGGATGAAGCGGAGACGGCAGCAGACGGAGAACGAGCAGGCGGGTCAGATGGGGATGCCGCCGCAGCAACCGAAGCGACCGCGCCGCGGCATCAACGAAAACTATGCACGCGAGTTGATGGAACTGCACACGCTCGGCGTCGACGGCGGTTACACGCAGAAGGATGTGCAGGAAGTGGCACGCGCCTTCACCGGTTGGACACTGATTGACCCGCGCGGTGTCGTCGCGGGCAACAACGCGGCGAAGTCTTACTTCAACGCGCGGCTCCATGACGATGGCGAAAAGATGGTGCTCGGCCACAAGATTCCAGCGGGCGGCGGCATCAAGGACGGTGAGACGGTGCTCGATATTCTGTCCCGTCATCCCGCGACCGCGAAATTTATCGCGACGAAATTGTGCCGCCGCTTCGTTACTGACAATCCGTCACCGTCACTTGTCGAGCGCGTCGCGGCGGCATTTACCAAGAGCGACGGTGACATCCGCGAGACGCTGCGCGCCATCTTTACGTCGACGGAATTTAATTCCGTCGAGGCACGGCACGCCAAGATCAAGACGCCGTTTGAATTGGCGATCAGCGCGATCAGAACGCTCGGCGGCGAGACCGACGGTCGGCCCGCACTGCACGGTTGGGTGGCGAAGATGGGCGAGCCGCTCTACATGTACCAGGCGCCGACCGGCTACCCAGATACCGCCGAGCACTGGGTCAACACGGGCGCGCTGCTGGAACGTTTGAACTTCGCGCTCGCGCTGGTCAGCAACCGCATTCCGGGGACGCGCGTCGACCTCGCGCGCTTCGCCGGAGAAATCGCCAACAACAAAATCTCTCAGGCAGACCAGGCGCGCGTCGTCGATCAGTTCCTGAACTTGATCTTGCAGGGTGACGTGTCGCCGAGAACGAAAGAGACGCTGTTGAAGCAACTCAACTCACCCGACGCGGCGGCGTCAATGCAAGCGCCCGTCGCGCAGGTCAACGATTCAGCCGCGCAGGTCAACGAGTCAGCCGCGATGGTCGGTAGCGCTCAGGGACGCGATACGGCGCGCCGGGGCGGCTTCGGGCGCGGCGAAGGGCGGCGCGGGATGCGCGGTCTCGACAGCACGCTCCCGGCGATTAACCCGGAAGTCGCGCGCATCGCCGCGCTGATTCTCGGCACGCCGGAATTTCAACGACAATAAGCCTTGAGAGTCTGGAGTCTGGAGTCTGAAGTCTGGAATCTAAGAGTCGGGACGCCGACGCTGCGTTATCGTTTCGCTAATGATTCCGATCTCTTGTCAACTTCGATCACGCGGAGTTTTTCCGCGTCGGTTCAGTGAGAGAGTCATAAGGGACATTGAGCCATGACCATCGGTGACGTAGCTTACGTCTGAACATAGAACAGAGGTAGTCATTCATATGAACGACAGTCGAAGATTCTTTCTCAAACAGGGCGGCATCGCGCTCGCGAGTTTCGGTTTGATGAACGGTGCGCCGTCGTTTCTTCAACGCGCCGCGCTCGCGCAAGGTCTGACACGCGCCGCCGACGGTCGACGCAAGACTTTGATCACGATCTTTCAGCGCGGCGCGGTCGACGGCCTGAACATGATCGTGCCGCACGGCGAAAGCGAGTATTACTCTTTGCGCCCGACGCTCGCGATTCCGAGGCCGGGCCGGGGCAACAACGGTGAAGCGGCGATTGACCTCGACGGGTTTTTCGGGCTGCATCCGGCGCTCGCTCCGCTTAAAAACTTATGGAACGAAAAGCGTCTGGCGATTGTCGAGGCCACGGGGTCGCCCGACAACACGCGCTCGCACTTCGACGCGCAGGACTACATGGAGTCGGGCACGCCCGGCAGAAAATCGACGCCGGACGGTTGGCTGAACCGCTACCTGCAAGCGAAGACCAATGCGAAAGCGTCGCCGTTCCGTGCTGTCTCGATGACGCAGAATCTGCCGCGTGTGTTGCAAGGTCGCGCACCGGCGCTCGCGATTTCTAACCTCGCCGATTTCACGATCCGCGCGGGCGCGTACTCGGCGAAAGTGCAGGGTGGTTTTGAAGACATCTATGAACAGAGCGCGGGCGACGTGTTGCGCGGCACAGGGCGCGAGACGTTTGAAGCGGTCAAATTCCTGAAGCAGGCGAACCCGGCACAGTACACACCGGAGAACGGCGCGCAGTATCCGCGCGGGCGCTACGGCGATTCGCTGCTCCAGATCGCGCAGTTGATTAAAGCCGGTGTCGGACTCGAAGTCGCGTTCACCGATATGGGCGGCTGGGACACGCACGTTAACGAGGGCGGCGCGCGCGGGCAACTCGCGCTGTTGTTGCAGCAATTCGGCGCGGGCGTAAACGCGCTCGTCACTGACCTCGGCCCGCAGCGGATGGACGACGTGGTGATTTTGACGATGTCGGAGTTCGGGCGCACCGCGCGCGAGAACGGCACACGCGGGACGGATCACGGGCATGCCAACGCGATGTTCGTCGTCGGCGGTGGCGTGCGCGGCGGTAAGGTTTACGGCGAGTGGCCGGGCCTGACCAACGACAAGCTATACGAAGGCCGCGATCTTGCGCTGACGACCGACTTCCGCGACGTGTTCGGCGAAGTTGCGTCGCGGCACTTGGGCAACGCTAACCTGCAAACGGTCTTCCCCGGCTACGTCACAAGCGCGGCGAAATTCAGGGGCGTGCTCGGTTAAAGAAGAAATCAACTTTAATTAAAAACAAGCGCCACTTCTCGACGAAGACGCGAACTGTCCGAAACGCCTCGACCGCATCGAATCCGTTACCATTGAGAATCGAGCTAACATCGGCGACCTCGAAGATCACATTGAGAGGCTCGAAGACAAACCCGCGCAGTAACACCCCGCCCGGTCGCCGTACTCCATCAATTATTGTCGATGTCAGTTGTTCGCCCCGCACCGACGGGTGATTAGAAGCTACGTGTTGCCGACCGTCGCGCGGCCCGCGCCGGCGACTGTTGGCGTCGGCGAGACCGTTCCTTTTGGCCACGTCATCAATCGCCAAGCCTGCCCCGCGACCCGCCGTAAGACAAGTGGGTGAAACATCGCCGAGGGCGGCTTCAGCATGTGGAAGATTTCCATAAACTGTCTGCGCACCTCTCGGTTCTCCGTCGAGAGCCGCACGACCTGATCCATGTAACGGTGCATCAGTCGCGTCGCCAGTGTCGGTGACCCGCCGACTGTTTCGCGATAACGGAAGTCTTCGCCCGTCGCCAATAGCCACGGCGCGATGTTGACCTTCGCCACCTCCTGCTGGAAGCGGCGGGCGATGCCGGCCAGTCCCACGCCGGCCAGCCGCCCATCGGTGCGCGAGGCTTCGTTCCGCATCCGTAAAATTTCGTCGAGCTTCTTTACTCCGAGCGCGACAATCGTCATGCCTTGTCCGTACACGGGGTTGAAGGCGCAGGCCGCGTCGCCCAGCACCATGAAATTATCGGGCCAGCGTGGCAGCCGTTCGTAATGGCGCAGGCGATTTTCGGTCGCGCGGTAGCTGTGGATCGGCGACAGTGGCGCGGCGTCTTTGATCGCGTCGTAGAGCAGCGGACTCGCGAGACTGCGGGCGAACTCGACGAAGCCTGCTTCATCGGTCGGCGGGTAGTCGCGGCCCCCACCCGAAAGAGTGACCAGCCAGCGACCTCCTTCGACGGGAAAGAGCAGGCCGCCGCGCGTGCGGTTCGGCGGCGCGGCCTGAATGTACAGGCACTTCCAGTCTGCCTTGAATCCGGTGGGAGGTTGATAGAGGCGGCTGGCGTAACCGAGGAATCCGTTGATGACTGTCTCTGCCGGCGGCGCGTAGCCAAGCGACGCGAGCCAGTGCGGCGCACGCGAGCCGCGCCCCGAAGCGTCAACCACCAAATCGGCATGCAGTGAACAGTCCTGCGGATCATCTCCGCCCGCAGGGTTGCGGAAATGAATCGCGACGCCGGCGACGCCGCTTCCCTCGGCGTTCGGCAGCAACCGTGTCACCTGGACCTCCTGGAGAAAACCCACTCCGGCAAAACCCGCCAGACGGCGGCGCACATTCCAGTCAAGAAAATCGCGCGTGGAGGCCAGCATCGTGAGGTCGGACGGAAAGCGCAAACCCCAACCCGCCGGCGTGAGCCACGCGGCGTCGCCTGCCATGTCAAGGACGGGCACGCCCGCGGCGACCATTGCATCCTGTAGGCCTGGGAAAAACTGCTCAAGAATCAGCCGTCCGCGCTTCATCATCACATGAAGGTGTCGTGACTGCGGCACGCCTTTGCGCGGCACCGGCCCGACGGGAAAGCAGTCGCGCTCGATGACGGTAACGCGGTCGAAGTGGTCGGCCAGCGCCCGCGCCGTCAACAAACCGCCAGACTCCCGCCGATGACGACGGCATGACTGCGACCATTTGACGACTGTTGAAATCTTCGACTCTTTTCAGTCTGCTGATGACTCATTTCCACTCTTCTTGAAGCTGACAACGCCCGGTAGAGCAGGTCTATAGCACCCCCGCGCTGAAGCGCATGACACATGAGAAGCACGAAGTGTTTGTGAAAGTTCCATTCGAGAGAGCGGTGCGGGGCAATCGCCACGCCCTCCCGAACGAAGACCGATTCGCCGATTGGCACTTACCGTCCGCGCTCGTTCGTGTCTTTTCTGAGACGGCGACGGGCGCCCGCCGCCATACCCGCCAGACCGGTGCCGAGCAGAATCATCGTCGCTGGTTCGGGAACTGGCGCGCCCTGCGGCTCGCCGTAAATGAAGTCGTCCAGCGCAACGACATCAATGCCGCCCCCGTCGTTCGGGCCGAGGGGCGAGTTACCGCTCGTGATCCGAACACGCGAGATGCGCTCGCCGGCGGTGAACGCGACGCCGAGGAACGAAAGTCCGTTGTTGGCGGTCGGGGCGAAGAAGGTGCCAAGCGACACGTCGTTCTCGTCGAAGAACTGGAGGCTCGTGGTGTCCAGGAAATCCACGTCTGTGAAGACGGCTCCGAAGCCGCTGGAAAAAGCCGGCACGTTGGTGCCCGCGACGAAGAAGTTGACGTCGAGGATGTTGCTGCCGATGGCGGTGAACAGCCGCTGTGGGCTGAAGGTCTGGAACTGCGCCGAGTAACCCGGATTGAGGTTGTCGAACTCGACGGGCGCGACGCCGGCGTTGGCGCTGACCTGAAAGCCCGTGCCGGGTGTCGAGAAGACAGCCCCGCGCGGCGAGTTGACGTTGAAGAAGTTGGCCGGCAAGCTGTTCGGAGCGGCGAAAGCGTCCGGCACGCCGTCCCAGTTAATCTCACGCCGCACGCCGCCGAACGAGCCGTTGGCGCCGGGCACCGTACCTCCCCCGAGTTGGGTGCGAAAATTATCGACGGTGGATTGGATCGAGGCTGCGTTCGACCCCGCCGCTCCGAAGCTGACGAACGAGGCTTTGGTGACGACCGACGACGCACAGATGACGAGCGCCGCGGTAATCAATGTGGTACGAGTAAACATTCAAATTCTCCTTACTGGTTCGATTGTGTAAATACT